>JANNYX010000256.1:0-8556 GCA_031410295.1 Rhodoferax sp. | reverse complement strand
GCGGCTCAAGGTGTTCGTGCCGAACGAAGACTTGCCGGTGGTCGATTCACTGACCGGCCTCTGGGCCGCGGCCAACTGGTTCGAGCGCGAAGCCTTCGACCTCTACGGAATCGTGTTCGAAGGTCATGCCGACCTACGCCGGATCCTGACCGACTACGGCTTCATTGGCCACCCGTTCCGCAAGGATTTTCCAACAACCGGCCACGTTGAAATGCGTTACGACGCCGAGAAAAAGCGGGTGATATACCAGCCCGTCACGATTGAGCCGCGTGAAATCACGCCGCGCATCATCCGTGAAGACAATTTCGGCGGGTTGAAATGATGCCCCCAGGTTCACTTCGTTCTCTGCCCCACGGCCCTGTAAGGGGCCACTTCGCTTCCCCGGGGGCGCTGGTCTCGCTTGGGGCGGTCCAGCGCTCGTCCAATCATGGCTGAAATCAAGAACTACACCTTGAACTTCGGGCCCCAGCATCCGGCGGCGCACGGTGTGCTTCGTCTGGTGCTGGAGCTGGACGGCGAAGTGATCCAGCGCGCGGACCCGCATATCGGCCTCTTGCATCGCGCCACCGAAAAACTTGCCGAAAGCAAGACCTACATCCAGAACCTGCCCTACATGGACCGGCTGGATTACGTTTCCATGATGTGCAACGAGCACGCCTACTGTCTGGCCATCGAAAAGCTGTTGGGTGTTGATGTGCCGCTGCGCGCGCAGTACATACGCGTGATGTTCTCCGAAATCACCCGCTTGTTGAACCACCTCCTGTGGGTGGGCGCGCATGGGCTCGACTGCGGCGCTATGACGCTTTTGCTTTACGCCTTTCGCGAACGTGAAGACCTGTTTGACATGTATGAAGCGGCCAGTGGCGCGCGCATGCACGCGGCGTATTTCCGGCCTGGCGGCGTGTACCGCGACCTGCCGGACACCATGCCGCAATACAAGGTCAACAAGATTCGCAACGCGCGCGCCATCAAGGAACTGAATACCAACCGCAATGGTTCGCTGCTGGATTTCATTGACGACTTCACACAGCGTTTCCCGGCGAACCACGATGAGTACCATACGCTGCTCACCGACAACCGCATCTGGAAACAGCGTACGGTCGGCATCGGCGTCGTCACACCCGAGCGCGCGATGAACCTCGGTTTCACCGGCGCCATGTTGCGTGGTTCCGGTGTTGCGTGGGACCTGCGCAAGAAGCAGCCGTACGAAGTCTACGACCGCATGGACTTCGACATCCCTGTGGGAAAGACTGGCGATTGTTACGACCGCTACCTCGTGCGCATGGAGGAAATGAAGCAGTCCAACAGCATCATCAAACAATGTGTGGACTGGCTCAAGGCCAACCCGGGTCCGGTGATCACCGATAACCACAAGGTTGCCGGGCCAGACCGCGAATCCATGAAATCAAACATGGAAGAGCTGATCCACCACTTCAAACTCTTCACCGAAGGTTTCCACGTGCCCGAAGGCGAAGCCTACTCGGCAGTGGAGCATCCAAAGGGCGAATTCGGCATTTACATCGTCAGTGACGGCGCCAACAAGCCATACCGGTTGAAGATTCGCGCGCCTGGTTTTGCGCATCTGGCCGGTTTGAATGAAATGGCCAGTGGCCACATGATCGCCGACGCCGTCGCCATCATCGGCACCATGGATATTGTGTTTGGGGAGATTGATCGATGATCTCAGAGGCGGCGAAATTGAAGTTCGCGATTGAGGTTGCGAAATACCCGATGGATCAGAAGCAGTCGGCTGTTATGGCTTGTCTGGCGATTGTGCAGAATGAGCTGGGTTTCGTGAGCGTGGAGAGCGAAAAAGGAGTCGCAGACTACCTCGGCATGGCGCCCATTGCAGTGCATGAAGTCACCACTTTTTACAACATGTACAACCAGCGGCCGGTGGGCAAGTACAAGCTCAACGTCTGTACCAATTTGCCCTGCCAATTGCGTGATGGTCAAGCAGCGCTCAAGCACCTGGAAGGCAAACTCGGCATCAGCATGGGCCAGACCACGAAAGACGGCATGTTCACGCTGCAACAGAGTGAGTGTCTGGGCGCTTGTGCCGATTCGCCCGTGCTGCTGGTCAACGACCGGGCGATGTGCAGTTTCATGAGCAATGACAAGCTGGATCAATTGATAAACGGTTTGCGTTCCGCCAGAACTGAACCGACACCGAAGGCGGTAGCCGAATGACGACTGCTGCACAAGTGCTGGCCCAGTTCGCGGCCAACGGCGTTGAAACATGCTTTCACGGGCGTCACATCAACCCGCAGATTTATGCCGCTCTCAACGGCTCAAACTGGCGACTGAAAGATTACGAGGGGCGGGGTGGTTATCTGGCCCTGCGCAAAATCCTCGGCAAAGATGGCGCACTGGTTGAGGAAGGCAAACCGGCCGGCATGACCCAGGATCAGGTCATTGCCACCGTCAAGGAGTCTGCGCTTCGTGGCCGTGGTGGCGCTGGTTTCCCGACTGGACTGAAGTGGAGCTTCATGCCGCGCCAGTTCCCAGGTCAAAAATATCTGGTCTGCAATTCAGACGAGGGTGAACCGGGCACCTGCAAAGACCGCGACATCCTGCAATTCAACCCGCACATCGTGATTGAAGGCATGATCATCGCCGCCTACGCCATGGGTATTTCGGTCGGCTACAACTACATCCACGGCGAAATTTTCGAGGTGTACGAACGCTTTGAAGCCGCGCTTGAAGAAGCCCGCGCCGCCGGCCTGCTGGGCGACAACATCATGGGCTCCGGCTTCAGCTTCCAGCTGCACGCCTTCCACGGTTTTGGCGCCTACATCTGCGGCGAAGAAACGGCATTGCTCGAATCACTCGAAGGCAAAAAAGGCCAACCACGCTTCAAGCCGCCGTTCCCGGCCAGTTTTGGCATGTATGGCAAGCCCACAACCATCAACAACACCGAAACCTTCGCTGCGGTGCCCTGGATCATCCGCAATGGCGGCGCGGCTTACCTTGGCTGTGGCAAACCCAACAACGGTGGTACCAAGATTTATTCGGTGAGTGGCGATGTGGAGTTGCCAGGCAATTACGAAGTTCCGCTGGGCACGCCGTTTTCAACGCTGCTCGAAATTGCCGGCGGTGTGCGTAAAGGCCGCCAACTCAAAGCGGTGATCCCCGGTGGATCGTCCGCGCCAATCCTGCCAGCCGACATCATGATGGGCTGCACCATGGACTACGACTCCATCGCCAAGGCGGGTTCCATGCTCGGCTCGGGCGCCGTGATCGTGCTTGATGATTCCCGCTGCATGGTGAAGTCTTTGCAGCGCCTGAGCTACTTTTATATGCACGAGTCCTGCGGGCAATGCACTCCTTGCCGTGAAGGCACGGGGTGGCTGTCGCGCATGGTGGACCGCATTGAAACTGGCCATGGCCGCCCGAGCGACATGGACTTGCTCAATTCAGTGGCCGACAACATCATGGGCCGCACCATTTGCGCCCTGGGAGATGCCGCAGCGTTGCCAGTGCGCTCCATGATCAAACACTTCCGCCACGAGTTTGAATACCACGTGGAGCACAAGACCTGCATGGTCGGCGCCTACGTTTGATGCGGTACCGAAGCATGATTGAAATCGAACTCGACGGCAAGAAGGTAGAAGTCAAGGAAGGCAGCATGATCATGCATGCTGCTGACAACGCGGGCACTTACATTCCGCATTTTTGTTACCACAAAAAACTCAGCATCGCCGCCAATTGCCGCATGTGCCTGGTCGACGTGGAGAAGATGCCCAAACCGATGCCGGCCTGCGCCACCCCGGTGTCGCAGGGCATGATCGTGCGCACCAAGAGCGACAAAGCCATCAAGGCGCAGCAGTCGGTGATGGAGTTTCTGCTCATCAACCACCCGCTGGATTGCCCGATTTGCGACCAGGGTGGTGAGTGCCAGTTGCAGGACTTGGCCGTGGGTTACGGTGGCTCCGCCTCGCGTTACGAGGAAGAAAAACGTGTCGTTGCCGTCAAGGATGTCGGCCCGCTGATTTCCATGCAGGAAATGAGCCGCTGCATCCATTGCACGCGTTGCGTGAGATTCGGTCAGGAGGTCGCCGGTGTGATGGAGCTTGGCATGTCGCACCGCGGCGAACACGCCGAGATTGAAACGTTCATCGGCAATTCGATTGACTCTGAGTTGTCCGGCAACATGATTGACATCTGCCCGGTGGGTGCGCTCACCAGCAAGCCTTTTCGCTATAGCGCCCGCACCTGGGAGTTGTCCCGCCGCAAGTCGGTGAGCCCGCACGACTCCACCGGCGCCAACTTGATCGTTCAGGTCAAGGGCAACAAGGTTCTTCGCGTGGTGCCACTGGAAAACGACGCGGTGAACGAGTGTTGGATCGCCGACCGCGACCGTTTTTCATACGAGGCGCTCAATAGCGAAGAGAGATTAACTGCACCGATGTTGAAGCAAGGCGGCACCTGGAATACGGTTGACTGGCCAACAGCGCTCGAGTATGTGGCAAATGGTTTGAAGCAAATCAAGTCAGACCATGGTGCAAAGACCATTGGCGCGCTGGTAAGCCCGCACAGCACGTTGGAAGAGTTGTCGCTTGCCGCAAGTTTGGTGCGTGGTTTGGGCAGCGAGAATATTGATTACCGCCTGCGCAATGCTGAGTTTGAAGCGCACGCCTCTGGCAGCGTGCGTTGGCTCGGCACGTCGATCGCATCCCTTTCAAAAATGCAAAGGGTACTGATCATCGGCTCAGACCTGCGCAAGGACCATCCATTGTTCGCGCAGAGAATCAGACAATCTGTCCGGATGGGATGCGAGGTAAGCGCTATTAATTCAGTAGCGTTTGACTGGGCCATGCCAGTAACGCAGACGTTTGTTTCCGACGTCATGGTGTGGGTACAGGCTTTGGCTGAGGTAGCCGCCGCTGTTGCCGCCGAAAAGGGTGTTTCCGCGCTGGTCGCGAGCCCCTCCAGCGACGTTGCCAAAAGCATCGCCAAGTCTTTGTTGGGCGGCGAGCGCAAAGCCATTTTGCTCGGCAACGCCGCTGCACACCACAGCAAGGCGTCGAGCCTGCTTGCCCTTGCCAATTGGATTGGCGAACAAACCGGCGCGTCAGTGGGGTACCTTGTGGAAGCCACCAACACGGTGGGCGCCCAGTACGCTAACGCGATCCCCGGCGCCGACGGATTGAACGCCGGTCAGATGATGTCGGGTGATCTCAAAGCCGTCATCTTGTTGAATACAGAGCCCGAATTTGACTCGGCATTGGGCGTTGCTGCGGTCAAGGGTCTGGGCAGATGCCAGATGGTGGTCACGCTGAGCCCATTCAAAGCAAATATGGCGTTTAGTGACGTTCTGCTGCCAATTGCGCCGTTCACCGAAACACCTGGTACGTTTGTCAACGCAGAAGGCGCTGTTCAAAGCTTCCACGCCGTCGTCAAACCGCTCGCTGATACGCGCCCAGGCTGGAAGGTCCTGCGTGTGCTGGGCAATATGCTGGGGTTGACGGGGTTTAACTTTGAATCGGCACAAGACGTGGCGGCCCATGTGCTCAAAAAAGGTGGACCCGGCCAATCGCATCTGCCGGAGGGTGTCTTGTCGAATTCCACCCCCCTGGCCGTTGATTTGTCGCCGGCAACTTTGCAACCCGTGACGGCATCGATTTACCAGCTTGACAGTATTGTCAGGCGTGCACCTTCTTTGCAAAGAACCGCAGATGCGCAATTGGCAGTCATCGGTCAGAAAGCCGTCGCATGATCGACCAGATGTTTACAACCGGGCAAGGTATGGTTAGCGCGCCATGGTGGACCGCCATGGCGTGGCCGGCGATTTGGAATCTGATCAAAATCGTCGCAGTGGTGGTGCCTCTGCTCGGCGCGGTTGCTTACCTGACCTTGTGGGAACGCAAACTTATCGGCTGGATCCAGATCCGCATCGGCCCCAACCGCGTTGGTCCTTTTGGCCTGCTGCAGCCTATCGCCGACGCATTGAAATTGTTGGGCAAGGAAATTCTGATTCCGGGGGCGGCCAACAAGGGTCTTTTCCTGTTGGGCCCGATATTGACAATCATGCCAGCGATGGCCGCGTGGGCCGTCATACCGTTTGGGCCAGACGTCACCCTGGCCAACATCAACGCGGGTCTGCTGTTCATCATGGCGATCACGTCGATGGAGGTCTATGGCGTGGTCATTGCCGGCTGGGCGTCCAACTCAAAATACGCTTTCCTTGGAGCCCTGCGTGCGTCAGCTCAAATGGTGAGTTACGAAATCGCCATGGGCTTCTGCCTGGTGGTGGTTTTGATGATCTCCAGCAGCATGAACCTCACAGATATCGTCACGGGGCAGGCGGTTGGCCGGTTTGCTGACAAAGGACTCAATTTCTTGTCCTGGAATTGGCTGCCATTGTTGCCCATTTTCATGGTCTACATCATTTCCGGCCTGGCCGAAACCAATCGACACCCCTTCGACGTCGTGGAAGGGGAGTCCGAAATCGTGGCTGGCCACATGGTCGAATATTCGGGCATGTCTTATGCGATGTTCTACTTGGCGGAATACGCCAACATGTGGCTTATTTCGGTCTTGGCTTCAGTGATGTTCCTCGGTGGCTGGTTGCCGCCGATTGACAGCGCATTTTTCAACTGGATTCCAGGGTGGATCTGGCTCGGTATCAAGACCTGCGCGGTGGTTACGTTGTTCATCTGGATCCGTGCCACCCTGCCGCGTTTCCGTTATGACCAGATCATGCGCCTGGGCTGGAAAATTTTCATCCCCTTGACGCTGCTCTGGCTAATCGTAATAGGGCTGTGGATGCAAACGCCATTCACTATCTGGAAGTGAAGGAGCAATCGATGTCTTCAAACTCGTCAATGACTGTCCCCGCGTTTTCCGTCAAGGATTTTTTCTCCAGTTTCATGCTGGTGGAGTTGTTCAAGGGTCTAGCGTTGACCGGAAAATACGCCTTTCGGCGCAAGGTCACGATCCAGTTTCCAGAAGAAAAAACTCCGTTGAGCCCGCGTTTTCGCGGCCTTCACGCCTTACGCCGGTATGAAAATGGCGAAGAGCGCTGCATCGCTTGCAAACTGTGTGAGGCGGTTTGCCCGGCCATGGCCATTACCATCGAGTCCGAAGTGCGGGACGACGGATCGCGCCGCACCACCCGGTATGACATTGACCTTACCAAATGCATTTTTTGCGGTTTCTGCGAAGAGAGCTGTCCGGTAGATTCAATTGTCGAAACCCACATCCTCGAATACCACGGCGAGAAACGTGGTGATTTGTATTTCACCAAAGACATGTTGCTGGCTGTGGGCGACCGCTACGAGGCAGAGATTGCTGCCAGTCGTGCGGCCGACGCCAAATACCGCTGAGCATTGCCCCTGGCCAAATCTAAAAATGGACATAAAAACCGGCTTCTTTTACCTGTTTTCAGCGGTGCTTCTATTCGCCTCGTTTCGCGTGATTACCGCGCGCAATACGGTGTACGCTGCGCTCTATCTGGTGCTTGCGTTTGCACAAGCGGCGGCCCTGTGGATGCTTTTGAAGGCTGAGTTCCTAGCCATCACCTTGGTGCTGGTGTATGTGGGCGCGGTGATGGTGCTGTTTTTGTTTGTCGTGATGATGCTCGATATTGATGTCGAAAGCATTCGCCAGGGATTCTGGAAACACTTTCCTGTGGCCGGCACGCTGGGCGCCATCATTGCGCTGGAAATGGCCGCAGTATTGATGGGCGGCTTCAGAACCTTGGACGCATCCCAGTCAGGTGGCGTTGGTACCGGCGCTGCTGCTCAGGTCTCAAATACCAAAGAACTGGGCAAAGTGCTGTATTCGCAATATGTGTACCCGCTTGAAATTGCTGCCATCATCCTTCTGGTGGCAATGATTGCGGCGATTGCGCTCACCCTGCGTCAACGTAAAGACAGCAAATACACCAGCCCGTCGGACCAGGTCCGCGTCAAGGCAAGGGACCGCCTGGTCGTGCTCAAGATGGACGCGACACAGGCGACTGTTCCTGCCGCCGCGGTCGAGGAGAAAAAAGCATGACCTTGACCCTGGGCCATTTTCTTTCACTTGGAGCCATGTTGTTTGCCATCTCGGTGATCGGCATTTTCCTCAATCGCAAGAACCTGATCGTGTTGCTGATGGCGATTGAGCTGATGTTGTTGGCAGTCAACATGAACTTCGTTGCCTTCTCCTATTTTCTCAACGACATGCACGGCCAGATTTTTGTCTTCTTCATCCTGACAGTCGCGGCAGCCGAGTCCGCCATTGGGCTGGCGATTCTGGTTCAGTTGTTCCGCAACAAGTCCAATATTAATGTCGACGAACTCAACACGCTCAAGGGCTGAAACGGATTAACCAGCAATGAGTCAAACGCTTTCTTCTGCAAGCCTGTTGACGGTGGCCCTGGCGCCACTGGTGGGCGCCGTATTGGCGGGCATTTTGGGCACGTCTTTTGGCGGCAACGTGATTGGCCGGCGTGCCTCACACTCGGTCACCACACTTGGCGTGTTGATTTCTTTTGTGGTCGCGGCCATCACGCTGCAAAGTGTGGTGGTTGATGGCGCGCGTTTCAACGAAACCATCTACACCTGGATG
>JANNYX010000255.1:0-4354 GCA_031410295.1 Rhodoferax sp. | reverse complement strand
GCCTACATGACGCCGCGTGTGTACCCGGATCTGGCGCGCGTGCCGACCTGGAATTACCTGGCCGTGCATGCCCGCGTCAGCGTGAAACTGATTGACGAGCCGCTGTCCAAAGACCGCCTGTTGAAAAAACTCATCGGCGACCATGACCCGACTTACGCCCCGCAGTGGCTCAATCTGGGTGAGGAATTCCAGCACAAAATGCTCGCGGGCATCGTTGCCTTTGAATTGACGGTGATGGATCTTCAATGCAAATTGAAGCTGAACCAGCATCGCCCCGAGGCCTTTGACAAACTGCGTGCGCTGTACCGGGCGGGCAACGAGAATGAACGGGCGCTGGCAGAGTGGATGGACCGACTCGCCCGACCGGATGAGGGTCAACCGGCAGTGCAGCCCGACGTCCCTCCCGCCGTCGATCGCGCCGTCCTTCCAGCTGTTGAGCCGCGCGCGGAGTAACCCAGTGCGCATGTTATTTGGCGTATTGAGCCTCCTTTTCGTCGTCGCTGCGATTGGATTTTTGGCCAAAAAGCAGCTCTCCTCGGCGCATGACATTCAACTGCCCGAAGCCGCAGCGGCCGCGTCTGGCACGGTGCAACAACAAGCACTGCAGATCCAGCAGCAAATCAAGGCAGCGGCCGAGGCCGCGGTGCAACAGCCACGGCCCATGCCGGATGACAAATAATCTCCACTTCATGGCGCTGGCGTTGGCCGAAGCGCGTGTGGCGGCCATTCACGGTGAAGTGCCGGTTGGCGCCATCGTGGTGAAGGGTGGCCAGGTGATTGGCACGGGCAGCAATCAGCCGATTCAAAACCACGACCCGTCGGCCCATGCCGAAATTGTCGCGCTGCGTGCGGCAGCGAATCACCTGGGCAACTATCGCCTGGACGGCTGTGCGCTGTATGTCACGCTGGAGCCGTGCGCCATGTGTGTCGGGGCCATTTTGCATGCGCGCGTGAAACGGGTGGTATTTGGCGCGGCTGATGGCAAGACCGGCGCGGCGGGGTCGGTGGTCAATTTGTTTGACAACCCGCAGCTCAACCATCAGACGCAAGTGCAGGGCGGTGTGATGGCTGCTGAAAGCTCACAATTGCTGCAGGAATTTTTTCAGGGTCGGCGTGACCAACAACGCCAGGAGTCCAAATTGAACCACCCGCTTCGCGACGACGCCCTGCGCACACCAGACGGCGCATTTTCCAATCTGCCCGGTTACCCCTGGCCGCCCCATTACCACAACGACCTGCCGGCATTGGGCGGCCTGCGCCAACATTTCCTGGATGAAGGTGGCAATGAATCGACCAGTCCATGGACCAACAAGGGGCAGGGCGGCGGCCAACTCACCTACCTGTGCCTGCATGGCAATCCGAGCTGGAGCTACATCTTTCGCAAGATGCTGCCGACCTTTCTTGCGTCAGGCGCGCGGGTGGTGGCCCCCGACATGCCGGGTTTCGGCAAGAGCGACAAACCGAAAAAGGACGAGGCGCACAGCTTCACCTGGCAGCGGCAGATTTTGCTGGAGTTCGTCGAAAAACTTGATCTCAACAACATCGTGCTGGTGGTACAGGATTGGGGCGGCCTGCTGGGCCTGACCTTGCCGATGGCGGCGCCGGTGCGTTACCAAGGCCTCCTGGTGATGAACACGCTGCTGGCTACCGGCGATTTGCCCCTCTCGCCCGGTTTCCTTGGCTGGCGCGAGATGTGCGCCAAGAACCCGGCGTTCGACATAGCGCGCCTCTTCGCGCGCGGCAACCCGCAGATGTCGGCCGAAGAATGCGCGGCGTACATGGCGCCTTACCCGGACGCCGGCCACCGTGCGGCCACGCGGGCTTTTCCGGCGATGGTGCCTGAATTCCCGGATTCCGATGGCGCACACGTGTCTCGCGAGGCGCGCGAGTTCTGGCAATCCCGTTGGGCCGGGCAGACTTTGATGGCGATAGGCGCAGCCGATCCGGTCCTAGGGCTGCCTGCCATGAAGGCGCTGCAAAGCACCATTCGCAATTGCCCTGAACCGATGGTTTTGCCTGAAGCCGGGCATTTCGTCCAGGAACATGGGCAGAGCATTGCGGCGGCGGCGGTCCGGACCTTCAAGGCATGAAGCAACACATCTACATCTATTCGCCGTCTGGCGCAGTGCGCGACAAAGCGGCCTTTCGGCGCGGCGTCAAACGCCTCGAATCACTCGGCCACGAGGTGGAAATCGACGAGGCCGCGCTGGCCCGGCACCAGCGTTTTGCCGGCGACGATGCCACCCGCATCACCGCCATCCACCGTGCCGCGGCCAGCGGTGCAAACGTGGCGATGATCGCGCGCGGCGGCTACGGCATCACCCGCATCCTGCCCGGCATCAACTACAAGCTGATCGCCAGGAGCATCGAGCGCGGTACCCGGTTTGTCGGTTTCAGCGACTTCACCGCTTTGCAAATGGCACTCCTGGCCAAAACCGGCCAGACCACCTGGGCCGGCCCGGCGCTGTGCGATGATTTTGGCGTGGGCAGGCATTCGGCGGACCCGGACGGCCACGAAAGCGGCGCCGCAACGGCGCCGGACGACATCATGGAAGCCTGTTTCAACGACCTGATCACCGGGCAGGGCGAGGGCGCTGGCTGGCGGCAACATAAAACCGCATCGTCGGGCGTTGACATCAATGTCAAAGGCGCCACGTTATGGGGTGGCAACCTGGCTGTCCTGTGCGCCTTGGTTGGCACGCCCTATTTGCCAGCCATCACCGGTGGCATCCTGTTTCTGGAAGACGTGGCCGAGCACCCCTACCGAATCGAGCGCATGCTCACGCAGCTATTGCAGGCAGGCATTCTGGCGCGGCAAAAGGTGGTGGTGTTGGGGCAATTCACTGCGTTCAAACTCACCACCCACGACAGGGGTTTCAGTTTTAAAAGTGTGGTTGACGGCTTGCGCAGCCAGCTAAAGGCGCCGGTGTTGACCAATTTGCCGATGGGCCACGTGATGACCAAAGTCGTGCTGCCGGTCGGAGCGAAAGTCGACTTGGTGGTGCAAGACCGTGACGCGTTTGTGCTCTGGGGTCACGCGCACTGACGGGACTTACACGTTGAAATCGTATTGAAATCGAAATGTGGGCAGTGGGCAACGTTGTGCTGCAATGGGGAAAATGCCTGTCATTTGATTGGACTTCAATGCCCTAAACTCAGCGGGCAAGTCACATCAACAACCAGGAAACGGAGACCGGGCAACCATGAGTTTGCAGACCAGCGTTCAATCGACCGTCGTTTTCGCGGACCTGATGGGCAGCACCGGCCTGTACGAAGCCAGCGGCAACGCCAGCGCGGCGCGCACCGTGACGCAGTTGACCGACTGGATCAGCCAGGTCATTGCCGGGAACGAGGGGCGGGTGGTCAAAACTCTGGGTGACGGCGTTTTGGCGATTTTTGAAAAGAAAGAAAACGCGCTCGAAGCCGTGGTGGAGATGCAGCGACGGCACCAGAAGCACCTGAGCAGCTCGCGCGAGGCCATGCGCATGCCGATTCGCATTGGCATCGCGTCTGGCGCGGTGGAGATCGTGCAGGGTGATTGTTTCGGCGACGCCGTCAACATCGCAGCGCGCCTCTGCGATTTAAGCGGCGGCCACCAGATCTGGGCCACCGATTTGGCACTGCAAAACGTCAAAGAGGGCGTCGGTGTGCGCTTTCGGCCCCTGGGCCCGATCGCCGTGCGCGGGCGCACCGAGCCTTGCAACGTTTATCAGGTTGACTGGAAGGTCGAGGAAAACTCGGCGATGTTCACCATGCCGGCCGATTTCGATTCGATCCAGCCTGCCTCCACCCATGACGCGCTGGGTGTGCAGGTCAGGATTTCCTGGCTTGATCAGCTCAAAAGTTTCAAGTCATTTGAGCTTCCTGCGCGGATTGGCCGCTCAGCCGACGTCGAGTTTGTCGTCAACGATCAACGGGTGTCGCGCGAACACAGCCGCATCGAATGGCGCAATGGCAGCATCGTGCTGGTGGATGTCAGCAGTTATGGCACCTGGTTGCGTTTCAACAGCGCCACCAGCGCCCAGCTGCTGCGCCGCGAGGAATGTGTGCTGCACGGCCACGGCGAAATCGCGTTGGGCGCGCCGTTTACCGATATCAGCGTGCCGACGGTGGTTTTTTCCGTCAGTTGACGCTGGTCATCCAATGTCTCTTTGTGGCTCGGGGTAGTGCTTGATTTGAACGGCACTGTATTGCGCTGCTTAACTTAACATAATATACATCGTATAAAATTAATTCAAGATGCGAGGAACGTAGAAAACCGGCCATCAAGGCAATTACCAAGCCCCTTTGCCTTGGCGGCCACGCACAAAGGCGGCAATGATATCGGCTGCTTCGGTGCGTTTGTCGCGATGGG
>JANNYX010000254.1:0-2552 GCA_031410295.1 Rhodoferax sp. | reverse complement strand
CTCGATCACGGTGACTTCCGAAAAATCACCAATATCGGGTACCTTGATTTCTATCGCAGCCATGGTTGTCTCTCTCAATAAATGGTCTCTATGCTTTTGATTTGAGCGTGAACACTTCGATCTGGCCGCCGGAGTTTTTGTCAAACTCGGCGCCAGCCTTCACCCCCAGCGCGGCAATTTCTCGTGCGGTTTTGAGCTTCTCCCAGCCAGCGTACATCGCGCCCAGCGCGAAGCTGCGGCCTGAGCCGATGCCCCAGAACTGTTTGAATTCGAACACTTCACGGTAACTGTAAAGCCCGTAAATGCCACTGGCGTTGGCAATCACCGAACTGAA
This sequence comes from Rhodoferax sp., assembly GCA_031410295.1. Classification (GTDB taxonomy): domain Bacteria; phylum Pseudomonadota; class Gammaproteobacteria; order Burkholderiales; family Burkholderiaceae_C; genus JANYCG01. The sequence continues at coordinate 2,218 of JANNYX010000254.1, read as the reverse complement.
CTGGCTGGACTCATACGGGTCGTTGTCTTCTTCCTTGGTTTGCAAAAAGAAGGTTTCCTTCAACATCGGATGCAGCTTGGTAAAGGTGTCGAAGACCTGGTCCTTGCTGCCGAGCAACAACTCGCCCTTCGGCAAGGCCAGCATGGCTTTGCGCAAAGCCGGGAAGTGCGCCACTGTTCCCGCCAGGCCGACGTAACTTGGGCCGGCCGGCGTGTCCACCCTGAACAACTTGCTGTTGCTCTCGAAACGGTCTGACAAACGTGTATCACCAAAAGTGACCAGGGTGTCGGCGGCAATGGCGACCTGCCCGTTTTTCTTGACAACCACTACCGTTGTCATAGTAGGATTTTTCGGTAGTCGGCCAGCACTTGACCCAAATAAGCGTTGAAGCGGGCCGCCGACGCACCGTCGATCACGCGGTGGTCATATGACAGCGACAGCGGCAAAATCAAACGTGGCACAAACGCCCCACCATTCACACTGGGGTCCCATACCGGTTTCATCGCTCCTTTGGATAGGCCCAGAATCGCCACTTCAGGCGCGTTGATGATGGGGGTGAAATGGGTGCCACCGATGCCGCCCAGCGAACTGATGGAGAAACAGCCGCCGGACATGTCAACCGCGCCGAGTTTGCCGTCGCGCGCTTTTTTTGCCAGCTCCGACATCTCGGCAGAAATTTGCAAGATGCCTTTTTTGTCGGCGTCCTTGAGCACGGGCACCATCAGGCCGTTGGGCGTGTCTGCGGCGAACCCGATGTTGTAGTAACTCTTGTAGACCAACGCATCACCATCGAGGCTGGTGTTGAACTCAGGAAACTTCTTCAAAGCCGCCACCACGGCCTTGATGACGAAGGCCAGCATCGTCACCTTCACGCCCGATTTTTCATTCTCCTTGTTGGTCGAGACGCGAAACGCCTCCAGCGCGGTGATGTCGGCATCGTCGTTGTTGGTGACGTGCGGGATCATCACCCAGTTGCGGTGCAGGTTGGCGCCGCTGATCTTCTTGATGCGCGAGAGGTCCTTGCGCTCGATGGCGCCGAACTTGGTGAAGTCGACCTTTGGCCAGGGCAGCAGACCCAGCGCAGCGCCGTCCGCCGATGCGCCGCCCGCGCTTTTCTGCGGCCCAGCCGACTTTGCCGCCAGCGTTTGAATCGCGCCCGACATCACGCTTCGGGTGAAGCCCTGGACGTCGGCTTCAACAATGCGCCCTTTGGGACCACTGCCTTTGACCTCTGCCAAGGGCACGCCGAGCTCCCGCGCGAACTTGCGCACGGACGGTGAAGCGTGCGGCAGGCCAAGCGGCGCCGCAGTGGGGTCGTGGGACGGCGCGGGCGCGGCAGCGCCTGCGGGCGCAACGGGCGCCGCAGCATTGGCTTGCACCGGCGCTGGTGCAGACGCGGAAGCGGAGCCGATCACAGGGGCAGCTGCGGCAACAGCAGCGCCAGGCACGGCGGCGCCGGACGCACCCTCCAGCACGGCAATCACATCACCGGCATTGACGGTATCGCCAATTTTGATTCTCAATTCCTTCAGCACACCGGCGTGGCTCGAAGGAATCTCCATCGCGGCCTTGTCGGATTCAACAGTCACCAGCGATTGCTCGGCCTTGATGGTGTCGCCGACCTTGACCAGCAGCTCGATCACCGCAACATCTTTGAAGTCGCCGATATCGGGCACACGAATTTCAAGCGGACCGACATTTTCATTTGCTACGTTATTAGTAGCAATCTTTCCAATAGATTCGACGGCCTCTTGCGGTTTTTGTTCATCACTTTTGGAAACAACGGCTGGAACGGCATTTTCAGGCGCAGTGGCTGCACCAGCCGCATCGAGCATCAACACCAGCGAGCCTTTGCTCACCTTGTCGCCAATTTTGACCTTCAGCTCTTTGACCGTTCCAGCGTGGCTTGACGGAATTTCCATCGACGCTTTGTCTGACTCGACGGTGATCAAGGACTGGTCCGCCGCCACCACGTCACCGGGTTTGACCATCAGCTCGATCACCGTGACTTTGTCAAAGTCGCCGATGTCCGGGACTTGAATTTCCAGCAATGCCATGTTTGTCTCCTGATTTTTTTGTGCCTGCAAGTTATGCGTAGAGGGGGTTGACTTTATCAACGGCAATGGCGTATTTGACAATCGCCTCCTGCACCTTTGAGACGGGCAACGCGCCTTCTTCACTGAGCGCTTTCAAGGCAGCCACAACAATGAAATGGCGG
>JANNYX010000253.1:0-1647 GCA_031410295.1 Rhodoferax sp. | reverse complement strand
GGCATGAATTCAGAACCTGTCCGCAAGGCGGAGCAAATGAATAGGCCTTGGTCAAAGGGTGGGCGGTAATGCCTGATCAACGATGGAAGTAGCCGTGTGAAAATTTGCGTACTGGGCGCCGGCGCCCTGGGTTGCGCGATTGGCGGCACGCTGACCGAAGCCGGCAATGAAGTCTGGCTGGTTAACCGTGACGCCCGCCATGTCGAGGTGATGAACCGCGTCGGCCTGACGATGCGCACGGGCGGCGTGGACCGCGTGGTCAAAGTGCGCGCGGCGACCCATGCCCGCGGGGTTGATTTGGCCAGCGGCCCGGTGGAACTCATCATCGTGCTGGTGAAGTCCTTCCATACCCGCGAGGTGATCGAGTCCGCCGGCGCCATCATCGGCCACAACACGGTGGTGCTGTCGCTGCAAAACGGTGTTGGCCACGAAGACGCGCTGGCCAGTGTGGTGGGCCGCGCGCGTGTGCTGGCCGGCAAAACCTACACCGGCGGCGTGCTGCTGGCGCCCGGCCACATCATCGCCGGCATCGAAGGCAAGGAAACCATCGTGGGCGAGTTGTCGGGCGAAGCGAGCGAGCGCACGCGGGGCATTGCCGACACCTTCAACCGCGCCGGTCTGGCCACCACCGTGAGCCGCGACATCATGGTGACGATCTGGGAAAAACTCTTCGTGAATGTGGCCACCGGCGCCTTGAGCGGCATCACGAAACTGCCTTATGGCCTCTTGTACCAGGTGCCCGAAGTTGAAGCCTGCGCCGTCGCGGCGGTGGCCGAGGCCATGGCCGTGGCTAAGGCGGCGGGCATTGCCGTCACCACCACCGACCCGCGCGCGCCGTGGGTGAAGGCAGCCGCTGGTTTGCCCTTTGAATTCAAGGCTTCGATGTTGCAGAGCCTGGAGAGCGGCTCGGTGACCGAGATTGATTTTGTCAATGGCGCTGTGGTCGAGCAAGGGCGAAAATGGGGGGTGCCGACGCCAGTGAATCAAACCCTCGTCGCCTGCATGAAGGGCATTGAGCGCGGGCTGCTTGACAGGATGACGGATTGACTTCGCCTGCGGTTTTGATGACTTCGTTGCTGCGCAACTTCGATGACTTCGTCGCTCTGCGACTCAATGACAAATTCAGATTCAGATTCAAATCCAGACGCGGCATTTCATCATCGCGCGAAGCGCATCATCCAGGCCGCAAGCCAAAACATTTCGTCATCTGACCCCAAAAAAATGGCCTATTCCAAAAAATCCTACATTGAACACGTGGCGGTGCGCGTCAAGGACATCCACTGGCATATCCAATTTTTCTACGAAGCGCTCGGCATGGACGTACGCGAAATCGACGGCGACCCGGCCAACCCCAGGCAATACTGGACGATCGGCGGCATGCAGTTGATGAGCACGCCCGATTTTGTCGCGCCGCCGTCCAACGACGCCGGTTGGCTGGCGCACCTGGGCGTGATGGTCGAAGACCTTGAACTGGCGATTGCCGAGTGCCACAAGTTTGGTGTCAAGGCGCTGCCGCAGGGCCGCAACTGGTTGCAACTGCCCGATGGCCTGGCGCTGGAGCTGCTGCAAGCCGCGCCCGGCAGCGTGGGCCAGGCGCTGAAAGTCAACCCGCGCCCCCAAGCCTAAAGCCCGCCGGCAACATTTCAC
>JANNYX010000252.1:0-2364 GCA_031410295.1 Rhodoferax sp. | reverse complement strand
GCGTGTGCTGGAGCACATGGTTGACACAGTGTTGTACTTTGATGGCGACACGCACAGCAGTTTTCGGCTGGTGCGCGCCATCAAGAACCGCTTTGGCGCGGTGAATGAAATCGGTGTGTTCGCCATGACAGAGAAGGGCCTCAAGGGTGTCTCCAACCCAAGCGCCATCTTTTTGAGCCAGCACGCCCTGCCGGTGCCCGGCAGCTGCGTCATGGTGACGTTGGAAGGTACGCGACCGATGCTGGTCGAGATCCAGGCGCTGGTCGATAGCGGCGGGCCGTCACCGCGCCGCCTGAGTGTGGGCCTGGACCGCGACCGCCTGGCCATGCTGTTGGCGGTGTTGCACCGCCACGCCGGGGTGGCGTGTATGGACCAGGACGTGTTTGTCAATGCCGTGGGCGGCGTGCGCATCAGCGAACCGGCGGCCGATCTGGCGGTGATGTTGTCGATCACCTCCAGCCTGCGTGGCAAACCCCTGCCCAAAGGTTTTATCGCGTTTGGCGAGGTCGGCCTCGCCGGGGAAGTGCGGCCGGCGCCGCGCGGCCAGGAGCGCCTGAAAGAAGCCGCCAAGCTCGGTTTCAGTGTGGCCGTGGTGCCCAAGGCGAATGCACCCAAGAAGTCGGCGATGAAAGAGTTTGAGGGCATGACGATCCATGCCGTCGAGCGTATTGAAGAGGCCATGCAGGTGGTGCGCGGCCTGGGCTGATACGCTGGTGCGCTCGTCCTGGCGCGGTGTATAAGCAGGGCTTCGACGCTACTTCAGAGGTCACGCCATGAGACGTTCAGGTTTTTAAATCTCGCCGCGCTCGCCAGCAGCCTGACGATTGGCATGGCGCTCATGGCGCAGCCGGTGGCGGCGCAGACCTACCCGTCCAAGCCGATCAAGATCGTCGTGCCGGCAACGCCGGGTGGCGCCATCGACCTGATTGCGCGCTCGCTGGCTGAAAAGTTGACAGTCTCGCTCGGGCAGCCCGTGCTGGTGGAAAACAAGCCGGGCGCATCCAACAATCTGGGCGCCGACTTCGTGGCCAAGAGCGCACCTGACGGCTACACCCTGGTGATTGTGGCGTCCAGCCATGCCACCAACAAACACATGTTCAAGACCATGCCGTACGACCCGGTGAAGGATTTTGCGCCGGTGGCCTACACCCACGTGGTGCCACTGCTGTTGGCCGTTCATCCTGCGGTCCCGGCGAAAACGTGGCAGAACTGGTGACGTGGATCAAGGCCAACCCAGACAAGGCCATTTACGCGTCCAGCGGTCCGGGCAGCTCATTGCACATGGCCGCAGAGCTGTTCATGAGCATGAGCAAGACCAAAATGCAGCACGTGCTGTACAAGGGTAGCTCGGCCGCTCACCCCGATCTTTTGGCGGGCCGCACGGCAATCATCTTCGACCCGGTGCCGGCCATCCGCGCCCATGTGAAAGCCGGCAGCTTGCGTGGCGTGGCGGTCACCACCCTGAACCGTTCCAGCGCGTTTCCCGAGTTGCCGACAATTGCCGAGTCGGGCCTGGCCGGTTTTGATGCCAGCACCTGGGGCGGTATTCTGGCCCCGGCCGGGACACCCAAAGAGGTTGTGGCCAGGCTCAATGGCGCCATCAATGACGCGCTCAAGCTCGAAGACGTGCGCACACGCCTGGTCGGCGCGGGCATTGAGATTCAAAGCGGGACACTGGAGCGTTTTGGCGACGTCATCAAGAACGAAGTCGACAAATGGGGCCGCATCGTCAAGGAGGCGGGCATCCAGCAGGAGTGACGCGCCGAGCTGCCCAAAGCCGGTGCGCCACAAAAAACCGGCGTGACGGCGTCCGGATTCTGAAGCGCAGACTTCGGTGAAAATTCTCCGCATGAAAATTCAAGAATTGATGACCCGCGTCGGGATTCCGCTGTTGGGCGTGTTGCTGGTGGCGTTTGCCTACGTCGCCTATGGCTGGGGCGGTGTGGCCGCTGCGGCGGGTGCCTTGATGATGTGGATGCTGCTGCATTTCACCCGGATGATGGCGGTGATGCGGCGTGCTGCCGGGCGGCCCATCGGGTATGTCGCCAGCGCCGTCATGCTGAATGCCAAACTCAAGCGCGGCATGACACTGCTGCACGTGGTGGCGATGACGCGGGCACTCGGCGCGCTGCTGACTGAAAAAGACGCGCAGCCCGAGATTTTTCGCTGGACTGACGGCGGCGCGTCGCGTGTCACGGCGACGTTCGTCGGCGGCAAGCTGTCGCACCATGAGCTTTTCCGGCCGGCGGAAACAGCGCCCGCGACTGCGAATGTTTCGGCAAATGATCCTGCGGCCGACACCGCCTCGTAAAATCAGTGTTTGACCCTACTAATGACAGGAACAGCATGTCCCCCGTACCTACC
>JANNYX010000251.1:0-2316 GCA_031410295.1 Rhodoferax sp. | reverse complement strand
GAAAGACCGCAAGCAGTCGCGCTCCAAGTACGGTGCAAAAAAACCAAAAGCGAAATAGTCCTTCGTTTTTAAATTAGCAGGTGTTTGTTTGTCGCGTGGCGCGACAAGTGAACGTAGTGACCCAATGTCGGGTTGAGTAAGTGAGAGTCTGATGTATTGACTCTCGCGGTGTTTGCAACAACACCAACTGAAGCAAAGAGGTGAAAACATGCCACGTCGTCGCGAAGTCCCCAAGCGTGAAATCCTGCCGGATCCCAAGTTCGGCAATGTCGATCTGTCCAAATTCATGAACGTGATCATGGAAGGCGGCAAAAAAGCGGTCGCCGAGCGCATCATTTATGGCGCGCTGGAGCAGATCGAGAAGAAAAACCCCGGTAAAGACCCGGTTGAAGCCTTCACCATGGCCATCAACAATGTCAAGCCCATGGTTGAGGTGAAGTCCCGCCGTGTCGGTGGCGCCAACTACCAGGTGCCCGTTGAAGTGCGCCCGGTGCGTCGCCTCGCTTTGTCGATGCGCTGGATCAAGGAAGCGGCGCGCAAGCGCGGTGAAAAATCCATGGCGCTGCGTTTGGCCAACGTGTTGATGGAAGCCACAGAAGGCCGTGGTGGTGCGATGAAGAAGCGGGACGAAGTTCACCGCATGGCGGAAGCGAACAAGGCCTTCAGCCACTTCCGCTTCTAGGCGCGGCGGAGCGGCTACTGCGCGGCCTTCATGCGTCGTTGCAATCCCTTGCCGTGCTTTTTAGCACTGTCTGCTGGATTGCGCCTAGCCTGAAGACCGCTCGCTACGCCGAGTTTCCGGTAAGCGCGGTTGACAAAAACTTCCGGGACAAATCCCGAACGCCCGAATATCGGGGGCGCTGAACAGCTGGTATTGAAATTTATAGAGCAACCAAGGATATTTATCATGGCTCGCCATACTCCTATTGAGCGTTATCGCAACATTGGTATTTCAGCGCACATCGACGCTGGGAAAACCACGACCACCGAGCGCATTCTTTTTTACACCGGCGTGAATCACAAAATTGGTGAAGTACACGACGGCGCGGCCACCATGGACTGGATGGAGCAGGAGCAGGAGCGTGGCATCACGATCACGTCCGCTGCGACCACCTGCTTCTGGAAGGGCATGGAAACCAATTTCGCCGAGCATCGCATCAACATCATCGACACCCCCGGCCACGTCGACTTCACCATCGAGGTGGAGCGTTCAATGCGGGTGCTGGACGGCGCCTGCATGGTGTACTGCGCCGTGGGCGGCGTGCAGCCGCAGTCTGAAACGGTCTGGCGCCAGGCCAACAAATACAAGGTGCCACGCCTGGCTTTTGTCAACAAGATGGACCGCACCGGCGCCAACTTCTTCAAAGTCTATGACCAGATGAAGCTGCGCTTGAAAGCCTCTCCGGTGCCGGTCGTGATCCCCATCGGTGCCGAAGAAAATTTCGTTGGCGTGATTGACCTGATCAAGATGGAAGCCATCTATTGGGATGAGGCCTCACAGGGAATGAAATTTGAATACAAGGAAATCCCCGCGGAGTTGTTGCCGCAGGCCAAAGAGTGGCGCGAAAAAATGATCGAGTCGGCCGCCGAGGCGTCCGAAGAGCTGATGAACAAGTACCTTGAAGAAGGTGACCTGACAGAAGACGAAATCAAGCTGGGCATCCGCACGCGCACCATTGCCAGCGAAATCCAGCCGATGCTTTGCGGTACGGCCTTCAAGAACAAGGGTGTGCAACGCATGTTGGACGCCGTGATTGAATTCATGCCCTCTCCAGTCGACATTCCGCCGGTCAAGGGTATGGACGACGACGAGAAGCCCGTCACCCGCAAAGCCGACGACAGCGAGAAGTTCTCTGCGCTGGCGTTCAAGTTGATGACTGACACCTTTGTTGGCCAGTTGACCTTCGTGCGTGTTTATTCGGGTGTGTTGACCAAAGGTGACAGCGTTTACAACCCGATTCGCGGCAAGAAAGAGCGCATCGGCCGTATCGTTCAAATGCACGCCAACAACCGCCAGGAAGTCAGCGAAATCCAGGCCGGCGACATCGCTGCCTGCGTCGGCCTCAAAGACGTCACCACCGGCGAAACCCTGTGCGACCCGTCGGCCATTGTGATGCTCGAACGCATGGTGTTCCCGGAGCCAGTGATCACCCAGGCGGTCGAGCCGAAAACCAAGGTTGACCAGGAAAAAATGGGCATTGCCTTGCAGCGTCTGGCGCAGGAAGACCCCTCATTCCGCGTCAAGACCGACGAAGAGTCTGGCCAGACGCTCATCGCCGGCATGGGCGAGTTGCACCTTGAGATCATTGTCGACCG
>JANNYX010000250.1:0-7303 GCA_031410295.1 Rhodoferax sp. | reverse complement strand
TGGCGCGCTCATGCGTGCCCCGCCTCGGACGACAACATCCACGACTGCAAGCCCAGGAGTTGCAGCGCGCGCTCGTAACGCTGCTCGACCGGGGTGTCGAAAATCACCCGGGCGTCGGCGTCGACCGTGAGCCAGCTGTTTTCGCCCAGCTCCGATTCCAGCTGGCCCTGGCCCCAGGCGGAATACCCGAGGGAAACCAGCAGTTTGGCAGGGCCGGCGCCGGTGGAGATGGCTTCGAGCACGTCGCGCGAGGTGGTCATCTCCAACCCGCCAGGGATCGTCATGGTCGAGGCGTAGACCGACTCTTCGGGCTTGTCTTTGGCGGCAAAAATTGGTTCGTGCAAGACAAAACCGCGCTCGGTTTGCAGCGGTCCACCGTGGAACACCGGCGAGTTGACCAGGTCACTGCGCAAGAGCGGCAACTCGACTTTGTCAAACAGGCCCTTGAGGTTGATGTCGCTGGGCTTGTTGATGACCAGGCCCAGCGCGCCACGCTCGCTGTGTTCACACAGGTACACCACACTTTTGGAAAACGGCTCGCCGTGCAATCCCGGCATGGCGATCAGGAAGTGATGCGTCAGGTTGAAGGGAGCGGAATCCGGCGGCATGGCCTGATTTTAGCGAGGATCAAAGGCCGCCTGATCAACCGATGAGTTTGCGCCGGGGGCGCATTTTCGGGCGCGAATTCAGATGATGCAGAGGTGAAAAAAATCGTTCAAATTTAATTTTAACGATAATTATAAATATTATTAGAGCAATATTGCTACTTAATACATAGCGAAGTAGTGATTATATTAGACGGCCTTATAACGACCTATTCTCGGTCAAAATATCACAGTAGTTTTTTACCAGTCTCAGCAGTTCATCTTCGCTGTAGGGCTTGCCCAGGTAATGGTCCACACCCAGCTTGCGCGCATGTTCGCGGTGTTTTTCGGCGATGCGCGAGGTGATCATGATGATCGGCAGGTCTTTGAGGGCGGCGTCGGCGCGAATATTGCGCGCCAGATCGAACCCGTCCATGCGCGGCATTTCGATGTCGGAGAGGACCACGGCGGGTTTTTCGTCTTGCAGCCGTTCCAGCGCTTGCAGGCCGTCGGCCGCCATCACCACCCGGTAACCTTCACGTTTGAGCAGGCGCTGCGTCACGCGGCGCACGGTGATGGAGTCGTCCACCACCATCACCAGCGGCACCTGCGGCGTGACGCCGGCCATCATGGCGGGCAGCGCCACGCCACTTTGTCCACTGGCGGCTGCCTGCGCCGCCGCTGTGCCGGCAACGGCGCTGGGTGAGGTTGCGCCAAGCGCCGTCTGGCGCAGCGCCTTGGCCTGCTCGCCGTACACCGCAACCAGCGCCACCGGGTTGTAGATCATCACCACCGCGCCCGACGCCAGCACCGACATGCCGGTCAATCCCGGCAGCCGCGAGAGTTGCGGTCCGAGGTTTTTCACCACCACCTCCTGGTTGCCCAGAATTTCGTCGACGTGCACGGCAATGCGTTGCCCGGCGCTGCGAAAGACCGTCACCGGCAGGTTCTTGGAGAGCATTTCCTGGCTGTGCGACGACGCCTGCAACAACGCGCCGCCCCAATAAAACGCAACCTGTTCGCCAGCGTGCGCGAACTGGCCACTGGCGTAGGCCGCTTCCAGCTCGGCGGCGGGCACGCGACGCACGATTTCAATCACGTTGGCCGGCACACCCATCACCAGGTCCCCCATGCGCAACATCACCACCTGCGTGACGGCGGTGGTCAGCGGCAGGATCAGTTTGAAGTGGGCGCCACGGCCCGGCTGTGTAGTGGTTTCAATGCGGCCACCGAGCGCGTTCATCTCGGCGCGCACCACGTCTAGGCCAATGCCGCGCCCGGAGATTTCGGTCACGCTGGCGGCGGTGGAGAAGCCCGGCAGGAATATCAGGTTGCCGGCGTCGGCGTCCGACAGGGCATTGGCATTGGGCGCCACACCGCTCTTGATGGCTTTGTCGCGGATGCGGGGCAGGTCCAGTCCGGCGCCGTCGTCGCCGAAATTCACCGACAGTTCGTTGCTCAGGTGCTGCAGCTCGATGCTGATGGTGCCTGTGGCGGGTTTGCCGGCCTGGGTGCGCGCCGCTGCGCTCTCGATGCCATGCGCCACGGAATTGCGCAGCAGGTGCTCAAAAGCCGGCGCCAGACGTTCCAGCACGCCGCGGTCGACGTCCAGCGAGCCCCCGGTGATGTCGAGCTTGACCGGTTTGCCGGTTTCTTTGGCGGCCTGGCGCACCACGCCATACAGTCGGTCCGAGATGGCTTCAAATTCCACCATGCGCGTGCGCAGCAGATCGCGCTGCAATTCGCGCGCCTGGCGTCCTTGGGAGATCAGGTCGTCTTCGGTGCCGTCCACGGTAGCCTGCATGTTGCGCTGGATGGTGGCGACGTCGTTGACCGACTCGGCCAGCATGCGGGTGAGCTCCTGCAGGCGGGTGAACTGGTCGAATTCGAGCGGGTCAAACTGTTGCGATGTTTCTTTGGCCAGCGCCATGCGCGACTGCATTTGCGACTCGGCCTGCACTTCGATATCGCGCAGGTGATGGCGCATGCGCTCAAGGTTCCCGGTGAGGTCCTGCATCGACACCCGCAGCTGGTCGACGCGGGATTCGAGGCGTGAACGGGTGATCATCACTTCGCCGGCCTGGTTGACCAGGCGGTCCAGCAAATTCGAGCGCACCCGCACAGACTGGTTGGCCACCTGGCGGCTGGGCGCCAGCGCCGTGGTCGTCGGCGCCAGGCGTTGCACGGCGGCTTTTCCGGCCGCCACATCGGCCGCGCCTTCGCCAACGGTTTCGGGCACGCCAGAACCTGTGCCGGCAGTGGCGCCTTCAGGCAACACAAAACCCTGCGTGCCGGCGCTGCGCAAGGCGGCGAAATTGGCCTGGATGTCGTCAAAACGGGTCAACAGGGGTTCGAGCTGGACCGTCGCCAGATCGTCGGTCCCCAGCTGCTCAATGGCCGATTCCATGCGGTGCGTCATCTCGCCCAGACGCAGGGCGCCGGCCAGGCGCGCGCTGCCCTTGAGGGTGTGCAGGACACGCATGACCTCGCCGCGCGCACCCAGGTTGTCGGGGCGGGCCGTCCACTGGCGCAAGGCGCCGCCGAGTTGGGGCATCAGCTCCTGCGCTTCTTCCTCGAAGATCGGGAACAGGTCGGCATCCAGCGTGTCGACCAGGTCGATATCGTCGTCGGTATCGCCCAGCATCCGGGGCGCCGCAGCCACCAGCAGCGCAGCGGCGGGCAAGGGCGTCACAAGCAGGCTGGCAGGAAGCGGCAGGGTGGCCTCATGTGCCGCGGCTTCAACCGGTGCGGGTTCAGCCGGCACAGCTTCAACCGGCGCAGCATCAACCGGTACTTCCTGCGTCAGCGGCGCGACGAAGTCCAGATCGCCCATGGCGCTTTGTCTGGAATCGGCAAAACCCAGCGAAGGCACGGAGTTGAGCGCGGCCAGAACCTGCGTGTCCGGCGCCTTCAGGAATCCGGCCGCGAACTGGTGCAGCAGGCGGCGTATTTCTTCGGCCGCATCGGAGAATATTTGCGCATGGACCGGGCGCCCCGGCCCATTGCGCTGCACGTGGTCCATGCCTTGTTCAAGGTGTTTGGCAATGTCCGACAAGGCATCAAAACCCACCGTGGACGAGCTGCCTGAGAGGGAATGCGCCAAGGCCACGGCGGAGTCCGGCAGGGGTTTGGGCAATTCCAGCGCCCATTCACTGAGCTCGATCTGCAGGCGGCGCGACCATTCGTCGGCTTCATTGAGGTAGACGTTGTACAGCGGAATGCCGATGCGCAGGTGACCGATGGTTCTGACGGATTCCTCCGCCACCAAAGGCGCCAGCGCCGACGCTGACGCCGGTTCGGGTTGCGCCTCGGGCGTCACCTGCAGTGGCGCAGCCTCGGGCTTCAAATCCAGAGAGATTGAATCGGCTGGCAAATCGAACGGCAAGATGGAAACCGGCGGCGGCTGCGAGGGCAAAAATGCCGGAGTCGGCTCCAGAAATCCGGTGGGCGCAAATTCGGGCTTGGGTTCGAGAAAACCCGTGGGCGCGAATTCAGGTTGCGCGAAGGCCGCGAAATCAAAGTCCTTTAGATCCAGTGGCGCAAAGCCAGAACCCTTGGCCGCTTTGTCAGCCTCGTCCTTGGCGGCCGGCTCGCCAATCGCAAACATTTCAGTCGAGGCAAAGTCAGGCTGAAGTTCAGTCTCTGGCGACAGCACGGTGTCAGTAACCTCCGTAACCGGGGCGGCAGCGGGCGGAAATACCGATGGCAAAACGGAGGGTATCTCAAAAGCAGTCTCAGGCAGCTCCACGGCGGGCTGAACCGATGGCGCCACGGATTCCATAAAGGCGGTCATTTCGGCATCCGACACCGCTTCCGGGTCAATTGCCGCTTCGAGGTCCATATCCCGCGCGACCCCTTGCACGGGCAGGGACGGCTCGGGCGCGACCGCGCCAAGGGCCTCAACCGGGGCGCCTGGGTAATAGAGTTCAACGACCTTGCCCTGCAGCCGCAGGGCGTCCGCGGCCTCGCGGAATCCGGCAGCACGCCAATTGGAGTCGGTGCGGGCGGCGATGTGGCCCACCCAATGACCGAATCCCGACAAGGCACGCCCGGCCAGACTGATCAGGTCGGCATTGGCCGGCTTTTGCTCGGCCAGCCAGGCGTTGAGCAATTGCTCCATGGACCAGGCCGCTTCGCCAAATTCCTTCAAACCCACCATGCGTGAGCTGCCTTTGAGCGTGTGGAAGGCTCGGCGCAAGGTGGTTTGGTCGGCAAGATTTGCAGCGTCTTGCGCCAAGGCTGCAATGGCGCCCCGGCCGTTTTGCACCACCTCGGCCGCCTCTTCCAGGAAGATTTCGCGTATTTCGATGTCATCTTCGGCGAATGGTTCGGTCGCGGGCGGGGGCGTCGGCTCCAGCGCGGCGGCACGCGCTGCTGCCAGGCCGCTCGAGGCTGCGGCCACTGGCGCCACCACGGCAGCGACGTTTATCGGCGCGTCAGCACCGGCCGGTTTTTCGCGGCCCATCAAGGGTTTGAATTCACCGGTGGTGTCGTCCCAAACGAAGACTTTCTTGGCCATCGCGCGCTGGTAACCTAGCATGTCAATCAGAAAACCAACAGCGCCCAGGCTGCCGCCCAGTTTTTCAAAGCTGGCGCTCGTTGCCGGACCCGCCTCGGGGTGTTCGGTGAGCAGTTTTTCCACCACTTCACGCAGGCGCAGCATCGCGGTGGAGGCCTGGTCCAGCCCGAGTACCGAGAAAACCCCCCGCATTTGTGCCAGTTGGCTCGGCACTTCATGCAGCGGTGTTTTGTCCTGGGGGTTGCGAAAGAACGTGTCCAGTAATTTTTCTATTTCACCCAAATTGGTGCGCAACTCGTCGACCACACTGCCCATGGTCTGGCGGTCGCTCACGCGCCGGTACAGGTCCTCCATCCAGGACTCCAGCGGCTCGGACTGGCCGCCGTTGCTGACGTGTTCCAGCCGTTTTGCCAGGCGCTGGCTGCGCGGCGCCATCTGAGAGTCCGCCGGATCCATGTCTTCGTAGGCCGCTTCGAGGTACAAAACCGCAGTCGCCACTTCCATGGCCACCGGCGTGGAGGGCGGTTCACCGGATTTGACGGTGGACTCAATCGCGCGCGTCATGGCCCGCGCCAAGTCGCCACTCTCAGGATGCAGCTTCAGGATCGACTCACACACCGCAGCAAATTGGTCACTGACGGCTTTGAGGCGGTTGGTGTCGCCGCCGGCCAGTGCCGACCAGGACTCGGTGGCCGTGGCAATGCGTTTTCTCACCTGCGCCAGCACTGCAGGATCGAAACGGCCAAACTGGACGATGTCGTAATTGAACGGACCCGCTTGCGTGAGTTTGTAGGCCCGGCGAACGGCCGACAGCACCGGCGCATTCGCGGGGTTGCTGGGCACGGCCTGGGCGCAGAAGAACAGCAGGTCTTGCGCCAGGCGGTCGGAAACGCTGGCATCACCCTTGGCCAGCGTCGCGTATTGCAGCAACACGCGCGAGGCGCCCCGCTTGGAATAGATGTCGCTCGGGCACAAACCAACGGCACTGGCTTCGAAGAAGGCCGCGCAGATCTTCCAGAACACCCGGGCTTCAAGATTTGTCTGCGCTTTGGACAGTCCTAATGACAAGCCGCACAACTTCTTGGCTGAGACCGTATCGCCGGTTTTCACCAGACGCAGCACCGCCTGGTCAAGTTGGCTGCGCACCGCAGGGTCGTAGGCCAGGGGCTCGGCGTCAACGGGCACGGCAGCATCCACCCACTGCCAGTCCAGGGGCCACAAATCAGCCGGGTGGATACGTTCTCCGTCCACCAGGTCAAGCACATCCCGGTATTGCACAAACAAGGCTACTGGCGAGCTGGATTTGCCTTTGAGCACCCCTTCAAGGTACTCCGCCAGCGCGAAGCTGGCTTTTTCCATTTTGTTGGCAGCCTCGTCGCTGCAAAGCTCGGGCCGTTGAACAAATTTTTGCGCCAGGGCCTCCATCGCGCGCATGACTTTGGCGGGGGCGCTGAAACCCACCATCTCGAGCGCGCCGACCGCCTGGTGCAATTGCTGGCGGGCGATGCGCAACTGGCTGGCGTCCAGGTTGGCCAGGTCGGAACCCCGGGCCAGTTCGGCATCGCGGACAAAGCGGCGCATGGCTTTGGTGGCCCCGTCCAGCGATTTTTTGAGTTCCTCAAGCACCCAGGCCAAAGGCCCGAGGTCGTTGCTTGCGGCGGTTTCTGACGTGTCAGGGGTGGCGGTAATTTGCATGGATTTCTGCGCTCCTCTCGAATGCGCGGATCAAGCGATCTTGAAACGTGACACCGATTGACTGAGTTCTTCGGCCATTCTGGACAGCTCCCGCACCTGGGTGGCGGTTGCCTTGGTGCCTTCACCGGTTTGTTCGGTCACAGCAAAAATGTGCTGGATGTTTTGCGCCACACCGTTGGCCAGGTTGGCCTCGCGTGAGGTGGAATTGGAGATGTGTTGAATCAACTCGGAGAGTCGGCGCGAAACCCGGTCAATTTCGGTCAGTGCGGTGCCAGCGTTGTCTGACAGTTTCGCCCCCTCCACCACGCCCTGGGTCGAACGCTCCATGGCGCCCACGGCGTCTTGGGTGTCAGTCTGAATGGCTTTCACCAGTGCGGAAATCTGGCGCGTTGCGTCAGCGGAGCGTTCGGCCAGGCGCTGCACTTCTTCGGCCACCACCGAGAAACCCCGGCCAGCCTCGCCCGCCGAGGCGGCCTGGATCGCGGCATTCAGGGCCAGCACATTG
>JANNYX010000249.1:0-6816 GCA_031410295.1 Rhodoferax sp. | reverse complement strand
CACTGACCCGGCCCCGATGGAGATGTTTGAGACCACCATCCAGTTCAAGCCACGCGACCAATGGCGGCCCGGCATGACGCAGGACAAGTTGGTCGACGAACTCGACCGCATTGTCAAGGTGCCTGGCCTGGCAAATATCTGGGTGCCGCCGATCCGCAACCGCATCGACATGCTGGCCACCGGCATCAAGAGCCCGGTGGGCGTGAAAGTTGCGGGCGCCGACTTGGCCACCATCGACCGTTTGACCGGCGAGATTGAACGCGTGTTGAAAGACGTGCCCGGTGTCAGCAGCGCCCTGGCCGAGCGGCTCACCGGTGGGCGTTATGTGGATGTCAACATCAACCGCGACGCCGCCGCCCGCTTCGGCATGAACATCGCCGACGTGCAGTCGGTCATCGCCTCCGCCGTCGGTGGCGAGAACATTGGCGAAACCGTGGAGGGTTTGCAGCGTTTCCCGATCAACATGCGTTACCCCCGCGAACTTCGCGACTCGGTGGAAAAGCTGCGTGTGTTGCCCATCGTGACTGAGCGCGGCGCGCGGCTGGTATTGTCGGACGTGGCTGACATCCGCATCACCGATGGCCCGCCAATGTTGCGCAGCGAAAACGCGCGGCTCTCGGGTTGGGTCTATGTGGATATTCGGGGGCGCGATTTGCTTTCCGCAGTGCGGGATATGCAAAAAGCCGTCAACGAGCAGGTCAAACTGCCGCCGGGTTATTCGATCTCGTGGTCCGGCCAATTCGAGTTTTTGGAACGCGCCACTGCCAAGCTCAAGGTGGTGGTGCCGTTCACGCTGCTGATCATTTTTGTGCTTTTGTACCTCACGTTCAAACGTTTTGACGAGGCCTTGCTGATCATGGCCACCCTGCCCTTCGCGCTGGTGGGCGGCATTTGGCTGCTGTACCTGCTGGCCTACAACCTGTCGGTGGCTGGCGCTGTGGGCTTCATTGCGCTGGCGGGCGTGTCAGCCGAGTTTGGCGTGATCATGCTGCTCTACCTGCGCCAGGCTTGGGACGCACGCATTGCGCAGGGCAAGACCAGTGCCGATGACCTGCTCGACGCGATCCGGGAAGGCGCCGTGCTGCGGGTACGGCCCAAGGCCATGACAGTTGCCGTGATCCTGGCCGGCCTGCTGCCCATCATGTGGGGCACTGGCACCGGCTCTGAAGTGATGCAGCGCATTGCCGCGCCGATGGTCGGCGGCATGATCACCGCGCCCCTGCTGTCGATGTTTGTGATTCCGGCGGTTTATCTGTTGTTGCGACGGTCGAAAGCGCAAACAGCACACAACAACCCACTGGCTGGGTTGGGCCATGAAACCGCCTGAATGCCAGCGACAGATTGAACCGCCGCGGCGCGGCGGCGCGGCGGGCAACCGCAACGCAGACGATGGGGTGGCAATCCACCGTAGAAGTCTCGTCAAACTCGCTGTCGCAAGCGTCGCCACACCATGGCTTGCGGGCTGCGCGGCGACCCGACTTGATGGCACGCGGCCAGGAATCACCGTGCTGGAAGAACCTGGTTTTGTCGCGCCACCGGCGGGCACGCGGCGCGCCTGCGCGTTGGTGCTGTCGGGCGGCGCGGCGCGCGGTTTCGCGCATCTTGGCGTGTTGCGTGTTCTGGAGCAGGACCGCCTTCGCCCGGATCTGGTGGTGGGCAGCAGCGCGGGCGCCATCGTCGGCGCGATGTGGGCGTCGGGTATGACCGTGGCCGAGATTGAAGGCGCGGCAGACGAGCTTGACTGGAGCGTATTCTTTGATTTCGACCCGGTGCGCGCCCTGCTCGGCGGGCTGGGCCTCGGCTTGATGAGAGGTGAGCGTTTGGAGCAGTTCTTCACGCGTTACCTGTCAAAACCTATCGAAGGGTTTCCTGTGTCCTTTGCCGCAGTGGCGACCGATATGGAGGACGCCGAAATTGTCGCGCTCAACCACGGCGACGCGGCCACGGCGGTGCGCGCTTCCTGCGCGGTTCCAGGGCTGTACCCGCCGGTCAGGACAAGGGGCCGGCTTCTCGCGGACGGGCAAATTGCAAGCCCGCTGCCGACTGCGACCGCCCGTCAGTTGGGGGCCGTGAAGGTGCTTGCCGTTGACGTGATCTATCCGCCACAACACGCCGAAATGAGCAACCCGATGTCGATGTTGTTTCAGTCGCTCATCGTGTCGGGTTGGCGCCATCTGCTTCACGAGCGAACACACGCTGACCTGGTGATATCGCCTGAAATCCGCACCGCCGGACAGATCGGACTGGACAGCCGCAAATGGGTCATCAACGCGGGCGAACAGGCGGCACTGGGGCAAGTTGACGCGATACGGCAGCTTTTTACCCAGCCGGCAAAGGAACCTGCCAAGCCAGCCGCAACCGGATTGAGGGTTCACCAATGAAGTCATTTACCAGGAGAGATTCATGAAATTGTTCAAAATCGCAGAACTGGGGGGTTTCAAACAGTGGTTCGGCTGGGGGTTTCCACCGATCCTGCTCGGGGCCTTGGCCATCGCCTATCTTCATAGTCTGGCCATTGGCCTTGGCGCGAGCGCCGTGCTGCTGGCATGGTTCTACGAAGGCGGCCGCACGACCTGCTCGCGCTGCGCCTATTACGCCACCTCAAAATGCGGCCTGCCCGGATTGATTGCGCCATTCCTGACCGAAAGAAAAAGCGCCGCATCGCTTTCACTGGAGCGGGTGCGAAGCCACATGCGCCTTGACATGGCCGTGATCCTGTTCATCAACGCTCTGTACGCCATCGAACCCTGGTTTTTGCCCTTGGCTCTGGTCTGGACGGCCGGCGCCTGGCGGATTTCATTTGGGCCCAAACGCCACCACGGGTTGCTGGTCAGGCTGCGCGCCAAACCAGCCGGGGACGGGGCGGCCAGGCCAACCATCCGCATCCTGCAAGTTCGAATGCGGGAGTCATCAGAATCTGGCGCGAAATTGTGAAATACTGCGCCATGGCAGGGTCGATGAACACTCTTGTTTTGCTGCTCTGCCAGCGCCGTATTGCAGTGGTTCAACCGCAACGCGCCTTGTCCTATCGAGCCGCAGCTGCGCCAGGCCTGTTTGCGTACATGCAAGCTGGCCAAGCACATGCTGCAAACCAGTGTGGTCATTTACCTGGCCGGAGGCTGGTTTGCTTTCGCGCAGCCCTGGGTGGCCGCGTAGGGGCCAAGGCGCCCGGTGAACCGGCGCTAACGGATGGCGGGAGGTGGTAAATAAAAGTATCTTAATTTTGTCTTTGATGTTTTACCTATTAAGGCCGTCAAATAATATCGTTTTATTGCTATTAGTTTTAATGTTTTTTTGGTTATAATTTAATCTAAATTTATATTAAGATACTAATTAAACGACAATTTAGCGCCCGCAACAATTCCAGGCAATTCACATCGACAATTCAGATTAACTTCGCAGTTTCAAAAAATCCCCCTTGAGAGGCTTGAATCTCTTTGAATAAAGCCGGCCGACGCCCACTAATTCCATTTCTAAATCATTTGTGAAGTAGGCGTGGCGACGAAGACAGTGCGCAAGCATCGACTGGGAGCCGCAACGACCTGCACGAATGATTTGGAAATGGAATAAGGTTTAAACCACTTTGACAGAATCTCCTTTACCGGGCGCCATCACCCAGGTTGGCGGTATTGAAGTGGGCCACTTCACAGACCCCCGCCGCCCCACCGGCTGCACGGTAATCATCGCGCGTGGACGTGACGGTGCGGGCGCGGTGGCGGGCGTTGACGTGCGCGGCGCCGCCCCGGGCACGCGTGAGACCGACCTGCTGCATCCGAGCAACCTGGTCGATCAGGTGCACGCCGTGTTGCTCGCCGGCGGCAGCGCCTGGGGGCTGGACGCCGCCAGTGGCGTCATGCAGTGGCTCGAAGAACACGGCGTTGGCCTCAAGGTCCCTTACGGTCTGATCCCGATCGTGCCCGCCGCCGTCCTGTTCGACCTGCCCGTCGGTGACCCCAGGGTGCGGCCCGACGCCGCCGCCGGGTATGCCGCCTGTATCGCCGCTTGTGCCGCCGCCGGTCGCGACCCACCGGCAGAAGGCAACGTGGGCGCAGGCGCGGGCGCCTTGGTCGGCAAACTCTATGGCATTCACCGTGCGATGAAAGGCGGCATTGGCAGCGCCTCGATCACGTTGGATGGCATCACCGTCGGCGCCATCGTGGCCTGCAATGCGTTGGGGGATGTGGTCGATCCGGAGACAGGCAAGGTCATTGCCGGCGCGCGCACCGAAGATGGCAAACACCTGCTGAACATTCGCCGCGCCATCCTCAACGGCGAACCGCCCCAACCGCTGCTGGCCGGCACCAACACCACCATCGGGGTTGTCGCCACCGACGCCATCTTGACCAAAGCCCAGGCGCACCGCCTCGCGCAAGTCAGTCACGACGGTTTGGCCCGTGCCATCAACCCGGTGCACACCTTGTCTGATGGCGACGCCATGTTCGCCCTGGGAACCGGCGCTGCGGGCAAAACGGCCGGCATGATGGTGCTGGCCACGCTCGCGGCGGAAGTCACCGCACGCGCCATCGTGCGGGCTATCCGCGCCGCCAAGTCCGTCAGTTACCAGGGCACAACTTGGCCCGCGGCCTTTTGAAAACCTTTCGAGCGATGCCGCAAAAAATCTCCGACGCGTTTTTGTCCCTGCGTGCCATGCTGGCCTCTGCCGCGCCGTTTCTGCTGCTGGCTGCGGCATTGCTGGCCCTGGCCTATGTGTGGCTGGACCCGAACCCGCCGAAACAGGTGACGCTCGCCACCGGTCCGGCGCAAAGCGCTTACGCGGAGTTTGGCAGCCGTTACGCCAAGCTGTTGGCGCAAAACGGCATCCACGTTCAGTTGATTGCCAGCGAAGGTTCTTCGGCCAATTTGCAGTTGCTGCGTGAAGGCAAGGTGGATCTCGGCTTTGTCCAGGGCGGCGGGGTTGAAACCCAGGCCAATGTCGAAAGCGGCATCGAGTCGCTGGGCAGCCTGTTTGTCGAACCGCTTTGGTTGTTTTACCAGAGTCAAGCCGCCAGCGCCGCCACCGGCAGCGCCGCCCTGACCTCCTTTGGCCAATTGAAGGGCCTGCGCATCAACGTCGGCACGGCGGGCAGCGGCGTGCCGGCGCTGATGGAGAAACTGTTCGAAGTTAACCGGCTGGAGTCCGCTTCGCTCAAAATTTCAACGCTGGAGCAAACCCCGGCGACCGTGGCGTTTCTCAATGGCGAGGTCGATGCCCTGGTGTTCGCCTCGGCCCCTGAATCGCCGATGGTGCAAATGCTGCTGCAAACGCCCGGCGTGAAGCTGTTGGACTTCAATCAAAACGAAGCTTATTCGAGGCGGTTTGCGTTTTTGGCAGCGGTCGCCTTGCCGCGCGGTGTGGTGGATTTGGCCGGTGATGTGCCTGGCACGGACGTGCGCCTGGTGGCGCCCACCACCTCGCTCCTGGCGCGCGACGGCGTGCACCCGGCGATCCTGCAACTTTTCTCCCAGGCGTCGCTCAAGCTGCACGGCAGCGCAGGGTGGTTCAACCGCGCGCACGAGTACCCCAACGCCTCCAACACCGAATTTCCGCTGGCGCAAGAGGCTGACCGCACGATCAAGAGTGGTGTGCCCCTGCTGCAGCGCTACTTGCCGTTTTCCATGGCCAACCTGGTCGAGCGCATGTGGCTGGCGCTGGGCATCATCGTCGCGGTGCTGCTGCCGCTGTCGCGCATCGTGCCGCCGGTGTACCAGTTCCGCATTCGCTCGCGCATTTTTCGCTGGTACGGGCAGTTGCGCGACATCGAAGAACGCCTGGGTGAAAAACTGGCAACCTCAGCCGCCTTGCAGCGGGAACTTGATGCGCTGGAAGCCCACGTCGAGAAAATCGCCGTGCCGCTGTCGTATGCCGACGAGTTGTATTCCCTGCGCAATCACATCGATCTGGTGCGCCAAAAACTCCTGAAGGCTTGAACAGTCGGGCAAACGGTTGGGAGAACCCTTCCGCTGCAAATTCAGGGTGACCCATAGAGGGCCGTTGTCGACGGCTGGTCCCGCTATTTCAACGCCTTGAAGCGCATGCGCTTGGGCTTGGCCCCTTCAGCTCCGAGGCGACGCACCTTGTCGGCTTCGTACTCCTGGTAATTGCCGTCAAAGAAGGTCCACTGGCTGTCGCCTTCGCAGGCCAGGATGTGAGTGGCGATGCGGTCCAAAAACCAGCGGTCGTGGCTGATCACCATCAGGGAGCCGGCGAATTCCAGCAGTGCATCTTCCAGTGCGCGCAAGGTTTCCACGTCCAGGTCGTTGGAGGGCTCGTCCAGCATCAACACGTTGCCGCCAGCAATCAAGGTCTTGGCCAGGTGCAGCCGGCCGCGTTCGCCGCCTGAGAGGGTGCCGACACGTTTTTGCTGGTCCTGCCCGTTGAAGTTGAAGCGCCCGCAATAGGCGCGGCTGGCCATGGTGAATTTGCCGACGTTGAGCATGTCGAGCCCGCCCGAGACGTCTTCCCAGACGGTCTTTTCGTTGCTCAAATCGTCACGGGTCTGGTCGACAAAAGCCATCTTGACGGTGGAGCCAACTTTCACTTCCCCACTGTCCGGCTTCTCTTTGCCCGAGATCATGCGAAACAGGGTGGACTTGCCGGCGCCGTTGGGGCCGATGATGCCGACGATGGCGCCGGGTGGCACTTTGAAGCTCAGGTTGTCGATCAAGAGGCGGTCGCCAAATGACTTGCTGACGTTGACGAATTCGATCACCTCGTTGCCCAGACGCTCCGCCACCGGAATGAAGATCTCGTTGGTCTCGTTGCGCTTCTGGTAGTCGACGTCGCTCAACTCCTCGAAGCGCGCCATGCGCGCCTTG
>JANNYX010000248.1:0-6878 GCA_031410295.1 Rhodoferax sp. | reverse complement strand
GTGACGTAGCGAAATAAAGGAGGAGCGAAGCGGGGGACATTCGCGTAGTTACTCACCCCGACCCCGCCGGCTCGCCCACGGATGACCCGGAATTCGCGGGTATCTCCCAATCCCGTCCCACATCGTAGACCGTTGGAAATCACGTCAATTTCCGCTTTAATAGACGATTCGACCCAAACTCGCGCGGCAGTATGCAGTGTGGGTGTCGAAACCTTTCATTGGAGCACCATGTACAAACTCAACGTCAACGGCAAAGTTCACGAGATTAACGCTGAAAATGAAATGCCGCTCTTGTGGGTGATCCGCGAAGAGATCGGCTTGACTGGCGCCAAGTTTGGCTGCGGCATCGCGCAATGCGGCGCTTGCACGGTGTACCTGGAAGGCCAGCCGGTGCGCTCCTGTTCGATTCCAGGCTCGGCAGTGGCCGACAAAAACATCACCACCATCGAGGGCCTCTCGGCCAATGTCTCGCACCCGATCCAGCAGGCCTGGGCGGCGCTGGACGTGCCGCAGTGTGGTTATTGCCAGTCGGGCCAGATCATGACGGCGGCGGCACTGTTGAAGGCCAAGCCGAAACCGACCGACAAGGACATCGACGAGGCGATGAGCAACATCTGCCGTTGCGGCACCTACCAGCGCATCCGTGCGGCCATTCACGTGGCGGCGGGCAACCGGTCGGCGGGCGGACTGAAAGACGCATTGGCGGAGCACCTCAGGGCGCACTTGCAGGTCATTGATTCATCCGCCGCAATAGCGCAAGCTTGAGGAGCAGCAGCATGAACGCAGCCTCTTCCAAAGCATCTTCCACTGCCCTCAATCGCCGCCAGTTTGTGGTCGGCTCTGCCGCCGTGGCCGGTGGCGGCCTCGCACTGGGCCTGAACCTTGGCATCAACGAAGCTGCCGCGCAGGCAGCAGACGCCGAAGTCACCGTCTGGGTGGTCATCAAACCCGACGACAGCACCGTGATCCGCATGGCGCGCTCCGAGATGGGGCAGGGCACGCGCACGGGCCTGGCGCAACTGGTGGCCGAAGAGCTCGAATGCGACTGGCGCAAAGTCAGCACCGAATACCCAACACCCGGCCAGAACCACGCCCGTAAACGCGCCTGGGGCGACTTTGGCACGGGCGGCAGCCGGGGCATTCGCGGCTCGCAGGATTACGTGCGCCAGGGCGGCGCGGCGGCGCGTTTGATGCTGTTGCAAGCGGCGGCCAATGAATGGAGCGTGCCCGTGGCTGAACTCACGGTGAGCAACAGCGTCATCACCCACGCGGCAAGCAACCGGCGCACCAGTTACGGCAAGGTCGCTTCCGCCGCTGCCAAACTGCCGGCGCCGGATTTCAAAACCATCACCCTCAAAAACCCCCGCAACTGGAAGGTGGCCGGCCAAGCGCTGCCGCGCATTGACACCGCCGACAAACTCGATGGCAGCAAGGTGTTTGGCGCGGATGTGAAACTGCCCGGCATGTTGAGCGCCGCCATCATCGACAGCCCGGTGTTTGGCGGCAAAGTGGTGAGTTTTGACGACAGCAAGGTCAAAACGATGCGCGGCGTCAAAGCTGTGATGAAAGTCGGCGCCACAGCCGTGGCGGTGGTCGCCGACAACTGGTGGCGCGCGAAAACAGCGCTGGCGGCCCTGCCCATCGTGTGGGACGAAGGCGGCAATGCCAACGTCTCCAGCGCCAGCATTGCCGCGCATTTGAAGGAAGGTTTGAGCGCCGCAGGCGACTACGCCGGCCGCAAGGAAGGCGACGCCATCAAGGCGATTGCCGGTGCGGCGAAAAAGATCGAAGCCACCTACAGCACCCCCTTCCTCGCGCACGCCTGCATGGAGCCGATGAACGCCACCGTGCGGTACACGCCGGAGCGCGCCGAGGTCTGGGCGCCGACACAAAACGGCGAAGGCTCCCACGCGGCGTTGGCCGCTGCCACTGGCCTGCCGCTGGAGAAATGCGAGGTCTACAAGATGGACCTGGGCGGTGGTTTTGGCCGCCGCGGCGGCAACCAGGACTACGTGCGCCAGGCGGCGACGATTGCCATGGAGTTTCCGGGCGTGCCTGTCAAGCTCTTGTGGAGCCGCGAGGAAGACATCGCCCATGACTTTTACCGCCCGATTTCACAGTGTCAGATGTCCGCCGGACTCGACGCGCAAGGCAAGCTGGTGGGATTGCAACTGCGCTCCAGCGGCCAGTCGATCAACGCCTGGATCAACCCGCAAGGTATTCGTGATGGCAAGGACGAACGTCAGTTGCAGGGGCTTTGGAAAGAGCCGGGCGACGCGCAAATGGGCTACACCATCCCCAATTTATTGACTGAATACGCCATCCGCAACACGCACGTGCCGGTGGGCACCTGGCGTGGCGTCAACACCAACCAGAACGCGGTGTACCTGGAATGTTTCATGGAAGAGGTGGCGCGTGAGTCCGCCAAGCTGACGGGCAAGGATTCACTGGAGTTTCGCCGCGCGCTGGTGCAAAACCATCCCAAACACCTTGCCGTGTTGAACGCGGCTGCCGAAAAAGCCGGCTGGGGCAAGCCGCTGCCAGCGGGTGTGTTCCGGGGCATCGCGCAGTTCATGGGGTACGGGAGTTATTCAGCGGCGGTGGCCGAGGTCTCGGTCGGACCAAACAACGCTGTCAAGGTGCACCGCATGGTGCTGGCCACCAACTGCGGCCACGCCGTGAACCCGCAGCAGATTGCCGCGCAGGTCGAGGGGGGCGTGGCTTACGGCCTATCGGCTCTGTTTTACGGCGAGAACTCGATTGAAAAAGGCCGCGTCAAGGAAGTCAATTTCGACACCTATCAAATCCTGCGCCTGCCGCAAATGCCCGTTGTCGAAACTGTGATCGTGCCAACTTTTGACTTCTGGGGCGGTGTGGGTGAACCAACCATTTGTGTGGCAGCACCGGCGGTGTTGAACGCGCTGATGGCGGCTACCGGCAAACCGGCGCGCGATCTGCCGCTCAAAAACCTCGGCTACACCTTCATCTGAATCAGCTTCAAAAATGCCGTTTGCTATTTAATATATAGCATACTATTTATATTATTCGTCGGCCTTAGGCCTATATTTCATTCACCGTCGAATGGAAGGCCCCTCCAGCGGCATGCCGTTAGCCCGCACCTTCAGGTACAGCTCCAGGTCGCGCAGCTCGGCGGCGCCGGGTGGCGGAATCACCGCCTGCACACCCGAATAACAGGCCCGTATGCGCCGGTCCATCGAGCCGATTTTCTGCCAGCTCATGCGGTAGATCGGGAAACCGGTGGGGTTGCCGGGGCTGATCACGTCCACCCGCATCTGTTTGCCAATGTTTTGTTCGTGGCAATGCACACAGGCCAGGTTGATGCGGCCCAGGCGTTTGGCGAAGAGGGCCGTGCCGCTGTCCAGTCGGGTCTGCCACTGGGTTGCGTGCGGCGCGTTGGCGGGCGGGGCCTGCACGTCAATCGGCAGGCCCTTGGCGGCGTTGTGCAGGAGGGCGCTCAAGGACAACACATCGTCGTCGTCCAGCCGTGCGCCCAGGCGGCCGGCGCGCGTGCGACAGGCAACGATCTGGTCTTCGAGGTTGATGAGTTTCGGGTTGGCAGAAGTTGCGTTTGAAACCAGTTTCGGAAATGTTGACACCGCTTTCTTCAACGTGTCTGGCGTGGTGTGGCAGCTTTGGCAACTGGTGCCGCCGTTGCGGTCGGCCCATTGCTGCTGGCCTTTGTCGAGCCAGAGCGAGACGGGGCTGTCTTGCACGTCGGCCTGAAGTTTCAGAAGGCCCGGCGATAAAAACGCGTTGCCACTGAGTTTTGGGTTGGTGGGCCAGGTTTGCGCCCTGGCGCCGCCTGAAACTGAAATGTTTAAGAAAATAATGGCCAAGGCCGTCGCAAAACGGGCACAATGTGCTCTCATTTTTCTAGCAAAAGGATACTCTGCACGTTGCCACGTGCGCCCGCGTCGTCGAGCCAGTCAACCGCCAACGTGCCACCTTCAGGCGGCACGGTCACGGGAAAGGCCACAAACGGGTTGCTGGAGATTCCAGTGCCGGGTTCCATGTCCAGAATCAGTTTGCCGTTGAGTGTGACGCGGATCTGCGTGATCACGTTGCGTTTCACCGGCACGCCCGAGTCGTCCACACGAAAACCGGTTTCCATCGGATGCCCGACGATCCAGCGCGCTTCAATCGTATTGCCGGGGCGGATGGCGCCGACAAACGTTAGGCGTGAGGGAATTTGAGTTGCCATTGTCAATTCGCAAAAAAGCCAACCCTGTTTTTGCGCCGGGCCGCCCCAAGCAAAAATGCAACCCCCTCGGGGGGCAGGGAGTTACACGCAGTGAACGACCGTGGGGGCAAGTCTTGCCGCCGGGCCGCCCCAAGCAAAAATGCGACCCTACCCCAAGCGAAGCGCAGGGCACCCAGCGCTGGGGGCAGGGAGTTACACGCAGTGAACGACCGTGGGGGCCACATATTAGCTGGCATCAAAACAGGCAGATGATGTGATGACGGTTGGCGCACTGGCGCCGCGCTTGCTGCCGTCACTCAAGGTGACCACCACCCAGGCGTCCTGGGTGCCGGCCAGGCGCAGGCGGGTGCTGAAGTTGTAGGTTGTCTGAGGTTCGGGCAGGCGCAATTTGAGCGCGCGCGTGTTCGGGTTCTCGGGCAGGAAAATTTCGATCTGCTCGATTTTCAGGCCATTGGGCGCCGTGACCTTGACCTGCATCGGCACGGCAGAGCCAGTGTCGGCGAGGCGCGGAAAATCCAGCACGACGCCCTCACTCTTGAGCTTCATGGCTTCAAGGTGGTGTTGGCGCACATGGTCGATGAAGGCCTGCGCCCGGACGGCCGATGGCGTGGCCAGCAGCGGGAGCGCGGCCACGGCGGCCAGGGCGACGAATTCGCGGCGCTTGGTCATGTTTTGCTTGATTTTCACGGCAACGCAGTTCGATCCAGACATCACTTGATGATTCCCCAAAATTTCGCAAGCAGATGAAACCGCCTCAGCGCAGAGTTTGCAAAGCGGCCACCACATGGTCGATCTGCTCCTCGCTCAGAATGGATTGAGCCCGCACCGAGGCGTTGGTTCCGTCTGTGGCGCCAAACGGCGGCATCATCGTATCAGGCTTGATCTTGCGCGCGTCGGTCACCCATTGTCGCAAAGCGGCGGCATCGTAACGGCTGCCGACCTTGTCAAACGCGGGGCCAAAGGTGCTGGGCAGATCGCGCTGGCCCGGAACGGCGTGGCAGGCAATGCAGTTGCCCAGCGTTCCGGTGTTGATGATGCGAAAACCCTGCTCGGGCAACCCCTGCGACCCGGCCGAAGCAGCCATCAGCCACACTGGCAAACCCAGCAGAAGTTTGAAACGAGAAGAGATGGAGCAGGGCAGGGATAAAGCCATGGGCTCAATTGTGGCACCGCCCGGCCGATGCCGCCGCCGGTCTCAGCCCCGCTCCCACACATCACCTGCAAGCAGGCCCGTGGGCGTTCGCAGGCGCAGCAGCGCAGCCGCGTCTTGCGCCAGCGTGGCCAGCCACCAGTCGGTGGTGATGCGCGCCACCAGCGCGTGGTGGGCCGTCTGCAATTCACGTGCCACCGCCTCGCGCGGGATGATCTCCGCCGCCCGGCCGGTTTGCCCGGCAAACGTCATGTGGTCGGCGTCCTTGAGCACCAAATGCGCTTTGCGCCCGCCGGGCAAGGCGGCAAACACCTGCTGGCGCCGCAGGGCCGTGTTGCCGACACCCACCACGTCGCCATCCAGCGTGCCGGTGACCGACAACACCGGCCGATCCACCGGTTCAAACGAGCGGCGCGCTTCCATCTGCAACGGCACGGCGGGCGAGAACGCCAGGAACGACGCCAGGCGCGGCTCGTTCAGCCCAAGAAAGCCGGGGAAACGCTGGCCGGCCATCGCCAGCGCGGTCTGCGCGCCAAACGAATGGCCGCTCATGCCGAGCCGTGTTGGCCGCACCGTGGCCCAGCGCCCGTCGCGCGCCTGGCGCCGTTGGCCGAGCTCATCGAGCACAAAGCTGACGTCGCTGATGCGCGCCCGGAACTGCTCGATAGTGGCAGTTGATCGCAGGGCCGGCTGGTTGGCAAACGAGTCGGCCACGGCGCGCACCGCGTCAAGGTCGCTGCCCGGGTGCTGCATGTGCAGCACGACAAATCCCGCCGCCGCCCAGGCTTCGCCCCACACCGCGCCGCCGTCAGTCGTGCCACCCAGGCCGTGCGAAAAAATGATCACCGGCCGAACCTCGCCGTAACGCCCGGCATCGGGCCAACGCAGCTTGACGGGGATTTGGCGTGATCGGATTTTGTCGAGCCAGGTTTCCTCAACCACTTCAGCCGGCGTTGACGCGGCTTGGGCAAACAGGCGCGGGCTAGCCACGGCACAAGCGGCCAGGCCGACCATAACCCGGCGTCGATTGGGCGTCATGAATTCAATCACGGCGAAACCTATGGATCCACAGCTCATGGTCCCTGTGCTTACGGCACCAGCACGGCTTTCCAGAAGGCCTGGCCGTAAGCCGAATGGGGATCTTTGGGGAACACGCGCTCGGCAATTTCAATGCCGAGCTTGCGGTAACTTTCCCACTGCGCTTCGTCAAAAAATTGGTCACCGGTCGATTCCTGGGGAAAGCTGGGTTGCTGAACCTGGTAATTGAGGATGTCTGCAGCGGCATTGTCGATCAGCCTGGGTTTGATCACAAGGATTCTGGCGGTCAATTGTTTAGGGACTGCTGCTGCATCAGATGCAGTCTTGGCTACCGGCGCGAACACATCGAGCAGGATGGCGCAGTGTTCCTTGGGCGGCGGCAGCATGCCGTCGGCGTGCCGGCGCAAGCCATTCGGCACCGTGAAATAGGTGCTCAAGGCGTGATTGGGCTGCGCAACCGCGGCGTTG
>JANNYX010000247.1:0-4203 GCA_031410295.1 Rhodoferax sp. | reverse complement strand
CGCGGTTGGCGAACAGGCCGATGAAGGAATAACGGATCAGGAAGGTGCCCAGCGTCAGGCCGATCACCACGCCCCAGCTTTGCCAGCCGCTCATGCAGCGAGCCTCTTGGCCGGGCGGGCCTTCTCAGTCAACAGGCCCGCGGCCATGCCGATGAAACACGCTGCAATCAGGCCCAGCTTGAGCGGCAGGTCAAACAACAGCACACTGGCGCTGCCACCGACCAGGGCCGCTGCCAGCATCGGCAGGTTGCGCACACTCATGGCGCTCATGGCGATGAACGACAGCGGAATGGCGAATTCAAGCTGCCAGCTGACCGGAACCACGTTGCCTGCCAACACGCCCACGGCGCAGAACAGGAACCAGGTGGGCCATAACACCGCTGTGATGCCGGCGTAGTACCAAAGCAGGTGCGCGTCCTGCGGATGGGTTTGTGCACGCCGCTCAAGGAAGGCGAAACTGTTGTCGACCAGAAATGCCGCGCCCAGCATGCGCCTGGGCGCGCTCAGGTGGCGCAGTTTGGGCGCCATGGCGGCGCTGTATATCGCCATGCGCAGATTGACCACCAGGCCCGACAACACAGCCACCCAGATCGCCGCAGAATTTTGCAGAAACTGCAACACCACGGCCTGCGAGGAACCGCCAAATACCAGGACCGGCAGGGCCAGCGCGGCCGACGTGCTCATCCCCACGTTCGTCGCGGCGACCCCGCAGACCACGGCAAATGGCACGTAGGAGGGCGCAACGATCAGGATGGTGCGCGCGCCGGCCAAAAAGGCGCTACGCGCGTCGGGGTCTTGAGGCAACATGGCACGATGCTAAACGAGAAATCCTGGTCAGCTTATACAGTTGTCGTACAACTTGATGGCCTGACACTGGCGCGATGAGCAAGACAAGAAATAATCGTTGTTTATATATTTTATTATAATTAATGATTAATTAAATATCATATAAAATTAAATATAATAGCAAACTATTGTTATTATTTGACGGCCTTAATCCGATTCTTTCATTAGATTTTTAAATGTACTACATATTTAAATTTTACCAACCTGCCGCCTGCGCAGGCGATCGCGGCTGTTGGCCAGATGCGTGCGCATCGCCGCGCGGGCGCCTTCTGGGTCCTGGTTGCGGATGGCGTTAAAGATGCTTTCGTGCTCGCCATTGACCGTGCGCAAATAATCCAGGCGCCCCTGGGCGGCGCTGGGCAGGGTGTCGATGCGGGTGCGCGGGATGATCATGGCGCCCAGGTAAGTCATCAAATCGGCGAAGTGCCGGTTGCCAGTGGCGCGCGCCACTTCCAGGTGGAACTGGAAGTCTGCCGGCACGGCGTCTGCGGCGTTTTCAATGGCAGACTCAAAACCTTCAAGCGCTTGGCGCATCGCTTCCAGGTGGTGGTCGGTTCGGCGTTGCGCGGCCAGGCCAGCCGCCTCGGTTTCCAGGCTGATGCGCAGCTCGAGCACTGAAATCACATCGGCCACGGTAGTGAGATCACCTTTGGCAATGCTGAAATTGCTGCCCACCGTGGGCGTCATCACAAAGGTGCCGATGCCATGGCGCGTCTGCACCAGGCCAGCCGCCTGCAACTTTGACAGGGCCTCGCGCACCACCGTGCGGCTGATGCGAAAGCGAGTCATGATTTGTGCTTCGGTGGGCAACTTGTCGCCAGCCACAAACTGGCCCAGGCGAATGCTGTTGTTGAGCCCCTGCACGATTTCATCAACCCGGCCCAGGCCGCGCTGCGGCGGCGCTGGTTTGGCTTGTGGGGCGGGGCTTTTGGCCTTCAACGCGGTGGCCAAGCGAGGGTTTTGCATGGTGAATTGGCGGTCAATTTGCGCTTTAATGGCTGCGGTGCTGATGCGGGCGCCGCCTTGACAGGTGAACAGCGGTGGTTAAAATTCTAAGTCATCAGACAACCCAATACAAGTGCCGAGCCAAGTGCCACCCTGCGCCGCCTTTGTGCTGAATTAACGCTTAAACCACGCTTAAACCGCGCTTAATCCACGCTGAATCCACACCGAAAACCCTGTGACTGCCGATTGAGCTTCAACCTTCCATTCTGTTCAGATGCCACCCATGACCGCCAAAACCCACCCCCGTATTTTGATGACTGGCGTGGCCGGTTCACTCGGCACGGCGATGCGCCAGCCGCTCAAGCCGCTCTGTGACGTGCTGCGCCTTTCGGACCGGGTCGCCTTTGGCGCGGCAGAAAGCGGCGAAGAAGTCGCGCTGGCCGAGTTGGGTGACGAGGCGGCGGTCCTGGCGCTGCTCCAGGACGTGAACGCCGTGGTTCATTTTGGCGGCGTTTCCGTCGAGGGGCCCTTTGGGCCGATCCTGCAAGCCAACATCATCGGCCTGTACAACCTCTACGAGGCGGCGCGCAAGCAGGGCACCCAGCGTGTCATATTTGCCAGCTCCAACCACGCCACCGGTTTTTACAAACAATCCGAAACCATCACGCCGCTGGCCTCGCCGCGGCCCGATGGCAACTACGGCGTATCGAAAGCTTTTGGCGAAGACATCTCGCGCTTCTATTTCGACCGTTACGGCATCGAGACGGCGTGTTTGCGCATCGGTTCCTGTTTTCCCGAGCCCAAAGACCGGCGCATGCTGGCCAGCTGGCTGAGTTTTGGCGATTTGTACCGCTTGCTCAAGGCTTGCCTGAGCACGCCGGTGCTGGGGCACAGCATCATTTACGGCATGTCAAAAAATTCTGTGACCTGGTGGGACAACAGCCCGGCCAAACACATCGGATATGTGCCCGAGGACAGCGCAGACGATTACCGTGAAGCGATCTACGCCAAGACCGGCGCACCCGATTTGCGCGACCCGGTGGTTCAATTCCAGGGCGGCGCTTACGTGGCGCAGGGGCCCTACAAAACCCTGAATGGATGATGTTTGCGTCTTGTTCCCCGTTTCCTTTCTCCTTCTCATCACGTTCTCATCCACTGCTCTTCTCATTTAGCAACCATCAACCACCCAAAAAACCACCCTAAAGGAAACTTCATGTCCATGAACAAAACCCTGCTTTGCGCCGCTGCCGGCTTGCTCGCCGCCGCCGCTCAAGCCACAGAATTTCGCTCTGCCGATACCCACAACGCCGATGACTATCCAACCGTCGCCGCCGTCAAATACATGAGCGAATTGCTTGAAAAGAAGAGCGCCGGCAAACACAAGATCAAGGTCTTCAACAAACAGGCCCTGGGCAGCGAGAAAGAAACCATTGACCAGGTCAAGATCGGCGCGCTGGACTTCACCCGCGTCAACGTCGGCCCGATGAACGGCATTTGCCCCCTGACCCAGGTGCCGACCATGCCCTTTTTGTTCAGCTCCATCGCGCACATGCGCAAGTCGCTCGACGGCCCGGTCGGCGATGAAATTTTGAAGAGCTGCGAAGCAGTCGGTTTTGTCGGCCTGGCCTTTTACGACAGCGGCGCGCGTTCGATCTACGCCAAGAAAGCCATCAAGACCGTGGCCGACGCCAAGGGTCTGAAGATCCGCGTGCAGCAGTCTGACCTGTGGGTCGCGCTGGTCAGCGCCATGGGCGCCAACGCCACGCCCATGCCTTACGGCGAGGTTTACACCGGCCTGAAGACGGGCCTGATCGACGCCGCGGAAAACAACATCCCTTCGTTTGACACCGCCAAACACGTTGAGGCCGTAAAGATCTACTCAAAGACCGAGCACTCGATGGCGCCCGAGATCCTGGTGATGTCCAAAATCGTCTACGACAAATTGCCCAAGGCCGAGCAGGACATGGTCCGCGCTGCGGCCAAGGAGTCGGTGGCGTTTGAGCGCCAGAAGTGGGACGAGCAGGAGGCCAAGTCCCTCGCGAACGTCAAGGCCGCTGGCGCCGAAATCGTCGAAGTCGACAAGGCATCCTTCCAGGCCGTGATGGGCCCGGTGTACGAAAAGTTCATGGTCACCGCCGACATGAAGCGCCTGGTCAAAGCGGTGCAGGACACCAAATAAGCCGGGTGTGAATTTCTTCCTCCCCGAGTTGGGGAGGGGTTGGCCAATTCCGCCGGGCCTCATGGGCGGCGGATTCTCTTCACCACAATCATGTTCACCAAATTTTGCGCGGCCGTCTCCAAGTTCAGCCTGATGCTGGCCGTGGTCGGCCTGATCGCGGTCATTCTGTGCGTGCAGTGGCAGGTGGTTGGCCGTTATGTTTTCAACGACACCCCCACCTGGGCCGAGGCGCT
>JANNYX010000246.1:0-3005 GCA_031410295.1 Rhodoferax sp. | reverse complement strand
GCCGGCATAACTGGAGCCACCGGAGCCGCCCCAGACCTCCTTGAGCATCGCGCCATCCTTGTGCCAGCCCACGAATTTGCCGATGGCTGTCTTGTAGCCATCGTCCAGCACCAGCTCGCCCTTGGCATCGAAAATCTTGGCACCGTAGCTGATGGCTGGGCCGGCGAAGCGGTGGCCGGAACGGTCCCAGGCCAGGGCGGCGGGGGTTTGTGTGGCTTTGGAGACTTTGCGGGCAGCATCGACCCACTCGTCCCACGTGGCTTTGGGGCCAGGCATGGCCACTTTGGCCTGTTCGAACAGGGTCTTGTTGACGTAAGGGCCGGTCATGGTGAGTTGCGACATGAAACCGTAAATGCCTTTGTCGGCAGCCGTCGGGCGCAGCCAGGGCAGGGTCGCGCCAAAGTTGCTTTCCCAATAGGCGCGGTCTTTCACATGGGCGCTGATGTCCATGTAATATTTGGAGAGCCCGCCCAGGTCGGTGACGCGGGCGATGTCCGGGCCTTGCCCCGCGGCGAGTTGAACCGGCAATTGCTCGACGATGGATTTATAAGGAACCACGTCCAGAATGACCTTGGTGCCGGGGTTTGCCGCTTCGAAACGTTTGGCCTGTTCTGCGGTCACATCGCATTCAACGCCGTCCTGATAACACATGACACGGATGTCAGCGGCGGATGCGACAACTGGAACAAACAGGAGCGCCGAGGCCAGTGACACCAGGCGCTTTTTTGAGATACGAGTCAACATGATTGGGATATCCTTCAGAGGTCAGTTCAAAGTATTGATAACCCGCTATTTTTATGCCAAAACCGCCTGCGCGCTCCTATCGTTTGTACGGAGCCATTCAGGCGGAGAAACCGCAGTTTGAGGCGGATTTTCAGGCAGCGTTTCCGCGCGGTTGGGAACTTCCCGACTTGCTCCGTTCTGATTCGGGCCAAGCTGTTCGGGATGCTGCTCAATGGCTGCTGCGACGACCGGAGGTGCATCGGCACACCGTGCCTCTGGCCTACGGCGAAATCCCCGCATCTCCAACGCGTACCGTGGGCGTCGACCTTCATAGCGCCGTCATTAAAGGCCTTGGCGGCGCCCGCCTGATCACACTGCGCGTTGAGGCTGACGGTCGCCATGCGTTTTTGCTGCGGGTGTTTGTCCCCGACCGGCTGGGTCCGCTGCCCGTGGTGCTCAACGGAGATGCCTGCTGGCATTACGCAACCGACGAGGTGATCACCGAGGTGTTGCGACGTGCTTACGTGTTTGCGCAATTCAACCGGGTAGAAATCGCCGCGGATGTGGTCAAAAACAACGCAGCTGCAACAAGCGTCGCCACCCCCGGCATTTCCGGTCAACCAGGTAAATTGGGTGGATCGGGTGAATCGGGTCCGGCGGCTATCGCCTGCTGGGCCTGGGCCTACCACCGGGCGGTGGACGCGCTGCTTGGCTGTGAGTTTGTGGACGCCCGGGCCATCGCCGTCGTCGGCCATTCGCGCGGCGGCAAGGCGGCCCTGCTGGCGGGAGCAACGGACGAACGCATTGCGCTCACCAGTGCCAACAACTCCGGTGCCGGCGGCGCCGGGTGTTTTCGATGGCGCGCGGCCGGCGCCGAAAAACTGGCTGACCTGCTCGACAACTTTCCGCATTGGTTGAACCCGGCACTGCAAGAATTCGCCGGGCGCGAGAACGCCTTGCCCTTTGACCAACACTTTCTCAAAGCCCTGATCGCCCCGCGCGCCTTGTTGACCACCGAAGCGCTGGGTGACCTTTGGGCGAATCCGTCTGGCGCCTGGCAGACCCATCTGGCGGCGCAAAAGGTTTACGAAGTGCTCGGCGCCAAGGAGCAAATTGCCATCGCCTACCGTGACGGCGCTCATGCCCACACTTTCGCCGACTGGTGCTGTTTTCTGGATTTTGCCG
The DNA here is from genome assembly GCA_031410295.1 of Rhodoferax sp. Taxonomy (GTDB): domain Bacteria; phylum Pseudomonadota; class Gammaproteobacteria; order Burkholderiales; family Burkholderiaceae_C; genus JANYCG01. The sequence goes on along the minus strand of JANNYX010000246.1, from coordinate 1,097 downwards.
ACACCTGTTTCGTGGGAATCAAGGCACTTCCTGCCCCGCCGCCAGGGTCCACAACTCATACCATGTCTGGCGGTCGAGTTTGACCTTCAGGCAATCACTCAAGCTGGCCATGCGGCCCAGATCATTGGTGCCCAAAATCGGCAAGATGCGTGACGGGTGGGCCAGCAGCCAGGCCACCGCGACAGCCTCTGGCGCGACGCCAAATTCACCGCCAATCCGGGCTAGCGCAGGACGCAGCCGCGATGCGGCTTCACCGTGGCCGAGCACCGCGCCCGCCGCCAGGGGCGACCACGCCATCGGCGGCGCCCGCAATTGTTGGGCTTGGGCCAGGCTGCCGTCGGTGAAAGCTGTACGTTGCAGGAGGCTGATCTCAAGCTGGTTGCTGAGCAACTTGTGGCGCATGGCCGACTGCAGCAACGCCCAGTCCCAGGGGTTGAAGTTGGAGACGCCAATGCCGCGGACTTTGCCGCTGTCAACCAGCGCATCCAGGCAAGCGCCCGTGGCGCCCGCGTCCATCAGCGGGTCTGGACGATGGATCAGCAGAAGGTCAATCACTTCAACACCAAGGCGCTGCAAGGACGTGTCGACCGAACTTTTGATGTGCTCTGAGCTGGTGTCGTAATACTTCACCCGCCGTGCCGCGTAGCGGTCTGACAGCAGCATGATGTCGCACTTGGTGACGGTCTGGATGCGCGCCCTGAGCTGCGGCGCCAACTTCAGCGCCTCGCCAAACAGGGCCTCGCAACTGTAGTTGCCGTAGATGTCGGCATGGTCAAAGGTGGTGATGCCCTGCGCCAGGCACACCTCGATTTTGCGCAATGCCGTTTGCGGGCTGAGGTCAGGCCCGCCGGTCAGGCGCCAGGCGCCATAAACCAGGCGGCTGAACGCCGGCAATTGGGAAGCCAGTTGGATGGTTTGCATGTCAGCGCCGTGTTCCATTGCCCAGCGGTGTGGCGGGTGTTTGTTGGGGGACGCGGCCATAGACTTCGGGCAGCGAACAGGTTTTGAGTTGTGGCAACACCTTGCTGCCAAAAATCTCGCACTCGTCCAGGTGCGGGTAACCCGAGAAGATGAAGGCTCGAATGCCCATTTTTTGG
>JANNYX010000245.1:0-3217 GCA_031410295.1 Rhodoferax sp. | reverse complement strand
GCCGGTGGCCAGGCGATCGATCTCGCCAGCATCGGTCTGACGCTGTCCGAAGAGCAATTGCGCGGCATGCACCGCTTGAAGACCGGCGCGCTGCTGCAAGGCAGCGTGATGATGGGCGCGGCCTGTGCCGACCCGGCGCATCTGCCATCGGCAAAGGCCTTGGCCGGCTTGCGCGACTACGGCGCAGCGCTGGGCCTGGCGTTCCAGGTCGTCGACGACATCCTGGACGCCACGGAAGATTCCGCCACCTTGGGCAAGACCGCCGGTAAAGACGCTGAAAACGGCAAACCCACATTTGTCTCGCTGCTGGGCTTGGCACGCTCCCATGCGTTTACGCAAGAGCTGCTGGCCAAGGCGCTGGCGGCCCTGAACAAAAGTGGCCTGACCGATACCCGTGCGTTGCGCGGGCTGGCCAATATGGTCGTGAACCGCAAGGCCTGAATGAACGTCAGGCTGTCGAAGAACACATGTCAAACCCACCCTATCCGCTGCTGCTGACCATCAACTCACCGGCCGAGGTGCGCAAGCTGTCGCGTGCGCAGCTGCGCCCCCTTGCCGACGAGTTGCGCGCCTACCTGCTGGAAACGGTCTCAAAAACCGGGGGGCATTTGAGCTCCAACCTGGGCACCGTCGAACTCACGGTGGCGCTGCATTACGTCTTCAACACGCCGCAGGACCGGCTGGTCTGGGATGTGGGCCACCAGACCTATCCGCACAAAATTTTGACGGGACGGCGCGAGCGCATGGGCAGCCTGCGCCAGATTGGCGGCCTCTCCGGTTTTCCACAACGCACCGAGAGTGAATTCGACGCATTCGGCACCGCGCATTCCAGCACCTCGATATCCGCCGCGCTGGGGATGGCGATTGGGGCCAAGCTGCAAGGCAATGAGCGCCGTGCCGTGGCCATCATCGGCGACGGCGCCTTGACCGCAGGCATGGCGTTTGAAGCGCTCAACAACGCCGGCGTGGCAGATTGCAATCTGCTCGTTATCCTGAATGACAACGACATGAGCATCAGCCCGCCGGTGGGCGCCTTGAACCGCTACCTGGCCCAACTCATGAGTGGGCAGTTTTACGCGGCGGCCAAAAATGTCGGCAAGACAGTATTGAAAGGCGCACCCCCTCTGTTCGAGCTGGCCAAACGCCTCGAAGAACACGCCAAAGGCATGGTGGTGCCGGCCACGCTGTTCGAGAAATTCGGCTTCAACTACATCGGCCCGATTGACGGGCATGACCTTGAGTCGCTTGTTCCCACGCTGGAAAACATCAAGCACCTGGAGGGGCGCCAGTTTCTGCATGTGGTGACCAAGAAAGGCCAGGGTTACCAGCGCGCCGAAGCCGACCCGGTCAACTACCACGGCCCGGGCAAGTTCGACCCGGCCGTCGGTTTGCTCAAACCCGTGGTGCCGCCTAAGACCACCTTCACGCAGGTGTTTGGCCAGTGGTTATGCGATATGGCGGCCAAAGACCATCGCCTCGTCGGTATCACCCCCGCCATGCGCGAAGGCTCCGGCCTGGTGGAATTTGAAAAGCGTTTTCCCAGCCGGTATTTCGACGTTGGCATCGCCGAACAACACGCCGTGACCTTTGCTGCGGGCCTGGCGTGTGAAGGCATGAAACCGGTGGTGGCTATTTACTCCACGTTCCTGCAGCGCGCCTATGACCAGCTGATCCATGACGTCGCGATTCAAAACCTGCCGGTGGTGTTCGCCTTGGACCGGGCTGGATTGGTCGGCGCGGACGGCGCCACCCACGCCGGTGCCTACGACATTGCCTTTCTGCGCTGCATCCCGAACCTGAGCATCGCCTGCCCGGCTGACGAAAACGAGTGCCGTGGCCTGCTCTCCAGCGCGTTTGAACAAGACCACCCCGTCGCCGTGCGTTACCCGCGCGGCGCGGGGGTGGGCGCGGCCATGCAGACGGGGTTGGAGGCGCTGCCATTTGGCAAGGGCGAGATCCGCCGCACCGGAAAAGGCATTGCGATTCTGGCTTTTGGCACGCTGCTGAACCCGGCGCTGCAAGCTGCTGAAAAACTCAACGCCACCGTGGTCAACATGCGCTGGGCCAAGCCGCTGGACGTGGAATTGCTGCTCAAAGTGGCGGCCGAGCATGAATCGCTGGTGACTGTCGAGGATGCGGCCGTGATGGGCGGCGCGGGCAGCGCGGTGATGGAAGCCCTGAACGCAGCAGGCGTCTTGAGACCCGTGCTGCAACTGGGTTTGCCAGATGTTTTCATTGAACACGGCGACCCGGTGAAACTGATGGCCTTGCAGGGGCTGGATGCGACCGGAATCCTCGCTTCAGTGGAAAAACGCTTCCCGGCCTTCACCGATCAAGCGCGGCCAGCTCTTAAAGTTGTAGCATGACATCCCTGCGCGCGAAGCGTTGCGCCCCGGTGCATGAAGGCTCCTTCGCGTCAGCCGGTTGATTCTTTCCAGTTTTTGTCCTTCAGTTCAACCATATAGGCGCGCATCGGGCGGTCAGAAATGTTTTCGACGGTATGGGTTTCGGCGGGTGGCCAAAAGACCATGCCCGAGGGCCGAGCAGGCCCAGCCATTTTTTGTGGATTCCATGATATTCCCCTTTGTAAAAGTGATTGGGTGATTGCAATAAGGCCAAAAAAATCAGTTTGCTTTCCTGTGTTTCGCCGATTGAGAAATACTGGAAAACGTTTTCCTGAATAAGCACCTGGGTGGACAACAGCAGCGACAAGCCCAGCGCAATCAGGGCGCTCTTGCAGCCCTGTCGGGCGGCGAGTCCTGCCAGCTGCGGCTCAAACCTCTCTGGAGGGGCGGGCACCCAGGGTGCATGCCGGCACCAGCATCGACACCAAAGTGGCAGGCCAGACCGGCAACAAACTTGCTGATGCAGTGATCAAAGGCAGCAATCCGGCGGGTGGGGGGCACCCGCAAGCCGCTCTCGTGTGCTCCTGCACGCCTGGTCATGGACCGCTTGGTTCACATCCCGTTCATCGTCAAAATGGATGATGAACTTCATGCCTATGGCTTGCATTTATGCCGGGCGAGGACGAAGATGACTGTAGAGTCCGGTGCTGCAAAGCGCAGACTGTGCTCATTTGGCGGCAACTGGATTGCAGTTGAGCCGCAACATGCTGACGGGAGAGGATTGATCATGAAAAAAAAGCATCCGCGATGGTTGACGCCCAATGAGGCTGGCGCGCTGCTCTACATGGCCGAGGTGCTGGCGGCGCTGCTGG
>JANNYX010000244.1:0-6242 GCA_031410295.1 Rhodoferax sp. | reverse complement strand
CGATCATTTCGTCATCAATGCGAGCGCCAAGGCAGCAAGGATAATCGCGCCATGGCCCGCCCCAAATCAGAAAGTTTTGAGCAAAGGCGCGACGACATCTTGAACCACGCCGCCGCCTGTTTTGCCGCCACCGGGTACCCGGCTGCCAGCATGGCCGACGTGGCGGCGTCCAGCGGCACCTCCAAGGCGCGGCTGTACCACTACTACGGCTCCAAGGAGGCGATTTTGTTCGACCTGCTGGAGCGTTACACGCAGCGCCTCTTGGGTCTGATCGGCCAAGTGGAAGCCACCGCCCAGCGCGGCAAGCTTGACGAACGTGCCGCCTTGCACGAGCTGATCCGCGCCTTTCTCGCCGAATACGAAAGCTCCGCCACGCGCCACGTGGCCTTGCTCAACGATGCCAAGCACCTGGCCTTGCCAGAGCGTGAGCTGATCCTCAACCGCCAGCGCGATGTCGTGGCCGCGGTCACGCGTTTCCTCGGCCGCGCCTACCCGGCACGCGTGCACGAAGGAAATCAGACCGCTGTCGCGATGATGCTGTTTGGCATGATCAACTGGACCTTCACCTGGCTTAACCCAAAGGGCGCGATGAGTTACGCCGCCTTTGCCGACGAAGTGATCGCACTCCTGGAACAAGGTTTGGGGGGGAAAACATGACAGTAATCCCCTCAGTGGGCAGCGACCCGCGCAGCGGCGAAGCGTGGAGGCTTCACGTTGTTGTGATGGGCGTCGCGGGCTGCGGCAAATCGGCAGTGGGGCGAAGGCTTTCCGCGGCGCTTGACTTGCCGCTGATCGAAGGCGACGATTTCCATCCACTGGCAAACAAGCAAAAAATGCAGCAGGGCACGGCCCTCAATGACGATGACCGCGCCGGCTGGCTGCAGGCCTTGGCGGATGCGCTGGCACAGCGGCCAGAGGGCGCCGTGTTGACCTGCTCTGCGCTCAAGGCAGGGTACCGCGACGTGCTGCGCAGCAAGACGCCGGCGCTCAAATTCATCCACCTGGCGATCACGCCCGAGGAATCACTGCGCCGCGTGGCCAAACGCAGCGGTCATTTCTACCCGCCCAGCCTGGTGGCCAGCCAGTTTGAGGCCTTGGAGGACCCGGCAGGCGAAGCCGGCGTGCTGGTGCTGGACGGCGGGGCGCCCAAGCCGGAGGTGGACGCGCAAGCGCTGGCGTGGCTGTTGCCAGACGACAGATGACAGATGAAAGATGACAGATGACGGATGACGGATGACGGACGACAGATGACAGATGACTTCGCGCCTGCGGCGCTTCAATGACAAAATGAGACTATTCCTACTGGACGTGAACCGAGTTTCTGTCATTCACGCGGCAACGCAGCGAAGTCATCTGTCATCTGTCATTGCGGCACCGCCCACCTACAACACCCCAATTCACCCTGAGCACACCCATGACCACACCCATGCACACACCCACCAAAGCCTTCGCTTCCCAGGCCGACCTGGACGACAAAAAAATCACGTTCACGCAGCTGAGCCCGCACTGCTGGGCCTACACCGCCGAGGGTGACCCGAACAGCGGCGTCATCATTGGCGAGAAGTTCATCATGGTCAGTGACGCCACGGCGACGCCGGCGATGGCGCAAGACCTCATCGGCAAGATCCGCACGGTGAGCCAAAAACCGATCAAATACGTGCTGCTCACGCATTACCACGCCGTGCGGGTGCTCGGCGCCAGCGCCTACCTGGCCGAAGGCGCCACCGAAGTCATCGCCAGCCAGGGCACGCTGGAACTCATCATCGAACGCGGCAAGGAAGATATGCAAAGCGAGATGGAGCGGTTTCCGCGCCTCTTCCGTGGCGCTGAAGGCGTGCCCGGCCTGACCTGGCCAACGCTGGTGGTGGGCGACGGAAAACCTGGTCGCCAAGGGTCGCTGACGGTCGATCTGGGCGGCGTCAAGGTGCAGATCTGGCACCCCGGCAGCGGCCATACGCGCGGTGACACCATCGCCTGGGTCGAAGAAGAAAAGGTGCTCTTCAGCGGCGACCTGGTCGAATACGAGGCCGGGGTCTACACCGGCGACGCGCAACTGGCCCAATGGCCGGCCACGATCGAAGCCCTGCGCGCGCTGGGCGCCACCGCCATCGTGCCCGGGCGCGGCGAAGCCATGCAGGGCGCCGCCAATGTCAACAAGGCGCTGGACTACACCCAGCGCTGGGTCACCACCTTATTTGAAGCCGGCAAACAGGCGGCGGCGCAGGGCATGGACCTCAAGGCCGCCATGGCCCACACCCGCAAAAGCATGGACCCTTTGTTCGGCCATGTGTTCATCTACGAACACTGCCTGCCGTTTGACGTGAGCCGCGCCTACGATGAGGCCAAGGGCATCCAGAACCCGCGCATCTGGACGGCTCTGCGCGACAAGGAGATGTGGGCTGCGCTGCAGGCTTGAAAACCAATGCAGGAACCGACCGGCCCGACAGCGGGAACCTTGAAGTCCAAAGGTGTTCGCCGGTTCGTCACGGTCCTCTTCTCGGACGTCTCAGGTTCGTCGGAGCATGCAGAAATGCTGGACGCCGAGGACTACGCCGACAAACTGGACCAATTCCGGAAAATTGTCCGTGATGTGGTGCCACGCCATGGCGGCAGCATTGCCAGAATGCAGGGTGACGGCGTATTGGCGCTTTTTGGTTACGACGAGTCGCGCGAGGACGATGGCCGGCGTGCGGTCGAAGCGGCATTCGAATTGCACCATGCCGTCAAGGGCATCGATTTTGGAACTGGCGCCAATGCAACTTTCATGGCGCTGCATTCAGGCATTCACGCGGGCCTTGTCCTGCTGATTGAAGGTGACATCGAGCGCGGGCGTTTCGACGTGGTTGGCGAGGTGCCCAACACGGCGTCCCGGCTTTGCAGCATGGCCGCCAGGGGCGAAATCATGGTGAGTGAAGAATCTTTGGGGCCGCAGGCCCATTTCTTCAGCTTGTCCGGGCGTCAGAATTTGGCCGTGCGTGGCCGGGCAAACCCCCTGACGGTGGTTCGCGTCGATGGCCGTGCCGAAGTACATCGCCGCATCGAAGCGGCTGCCAAACGTGGCGTTGTGCCGTTTGTCGGCCGCGCCGCGCCAATGGCTGAATTGCTCCATGCGGCTGGATCTCTGGGCAAAGGCCTTCGAGGCGGAGTTGTCATCAGCGGCGAGGCTGGCCTGGGCAAGACCCGGTTGATTTCTGAATTTCTCACGCAGGCCGAGTCGATGGGATTGAACGCCCTGCAGGGGTATTGTGAAAATTACCTGGGCGCCGAACCCTTCCAGCCGTTTTGGCAAATCCTGCGCAGCGCGCTTGGCTGGAATGTTTCCATGGGTGAGGCCGGTCTTTCGGAAAAAATCGCCAAACTGACAAGCGGCAATCCGGATGAAGCGTCTGATCGGCTGGCCGTCAGCGCGCGGGCTGTCTTGCTGGATTTGTCCCAACAAAAGCAATCATCCGTTGCGCCATTGCTGGCGTCAGCGATCCTGGCCCTTTTGGAAGTGCTGGCGCAAGGCCATCGCCTGGTGCTGGTGCTGGATGACTGGCAATGGGCGGACGACGCTTCGCGGCAGATGCTGGACACCATCTGGCAGAGCGACTTGAAACTGCTGGTGGTTGTGGCAACGCGACCCGTCGACGAGGCGGACAGGATTCTCAAAGGGGTTGCGCCCATAAAACTCCAGCCTCTGGAGCCCGCTCAGACCGTGCGAACAATTCAGGCCTGGCTCCCCTATGCCGATCCCATGCTGCTGCAGGAGGTGACAAGCCAGTCGGGTGGAAGTCCCTTGTTCATCGAAGAGTTGTGTCACGCGGCAGCGGCCGGTGGCGACTTTCGGTCCTTGAAGGAAAAGTCCGGAGTCGCCTGGATCAGCGCTCTGGTGGCCTCCCGCGTCGCGCGTTTGCCAAGCGCCCAGATTGAATGTTTGCAGGCCGCTTCCATTCTGGGCATGGTTTTCCCGTTTTCCCTGCTCAACAACTTGTCGCAGTCTGCAGACACGGGCGGATTGATCGGCACTTTGGTCGCCAATGACTTCCTGACCGAGTCCATTGGTTCAGGCCTTTTGCGCTTCAACCATGTGCTCACGCGTGAATCGGTCTACGCAACGGTGGATACCCATAGGCGGCGGGATTTGCACTTGCGTGCGGCATTGCTTATTGAAAGTGGCAGCCAGGATGGCGGGCTGGTGGACAACACTGAAACGCTGTCCTACCACTTTGCCGCCGCCGGGCAGTCCATCAAGGCTGCCAGGTATGCCGAGGCTGCCGGGGACAAGGCACTGGCGATGATGGCGCTGGACCGGGGGCGGGCGCAGTTTGCCACGACCTTGAGGGCGTTGGATGCCGTTGCGGAATTGACCGTGGAAGACAAACGCCGCTGGTGCTCCGTTGCCCAGCGGCTCGGGCAAACATGCGTTTTTGACGCGCTTGACGTGGCGGACTTGTTACAGCTTTTTCAACGCGCGGCGAAGCTGTCCCGGGAAATTGGCGACGACAACGCGATCGCAAGGGCAGAGTATTGGTTGGGGTATGTGAACTATGGGCGCGGGCAGCCCAAAGCCGCCATTTTTCATTGCCGCCAGGCGCTGAAACACGCGCTTGAGTCGCAAGATTTGAGACTGGTCGCCCAAGTCCAGGCAACACTGGGACAATCCCTGGCATCGGCAGGCCAATACCAGGAGGCGTTGCCCCTGTTGCGCGATTCAGTCAGCAGCAAGAAGCAGCAAAGCCGGCCTGGAAGCGGCACCGCCATTGGCTCTGCCTATACCCTGGCCAGGACGGCCTACACCTTGGGCGACTTGGGTCAATTCGACGAGGCCCATGAACTCTTTTCTGAATCTTTGCACATGTTGGGCGACCGGCTTCACGCCGTCAAAGCATCTGTCAAAGAACTGATGTGCGCCGTTTATTTGTGGCAAGGCCGCTGGGATGAAGCCGCCGCGGCCGGCATGGAAGGCACCGAAATCGCGCTGAGTTGCCGTAGCCACTTCAATACCGCCATGGGGCGTGCATTGTCCTCATGCGCGGTATGGGCACGCGACCGCGACCAGGCCAGCGTGGAATTGCTGCTGGAAGCCACACGCTGGATTGAAGTTCGCGGCGGGGCGGTTTCAACTTCCCTGAATTACGGCTGGCTGGTCGAGATGATGGTTTCCCGGCAAATGACGGCACAGGCCAGGCAGAGCGCGCTGTACCTGTTCCGGCGCGCCCGCGCCCAGGATGTGCATGGTTTGGCGATGGGATGCCGGGCCTTGGCGAAATTGGCCATTCACAACCAGGACGAACGCCGTGCCCTGGCCTACCTGTGGCGTGCCGAACGAGCTGCTGGCCTGCGCAATTCTCCGAGGGAAAATGCCGTCAACCTGCTCGCGCGAGCGGATATTTTTCTGATCACAGGCAACGGCGAGCAGGCCCGCTCGCCCGCATTTGAAGCCCTTGACCGGTTTGAGGCGATGCAGATGCGCTGGTTTGCTGCAGAAGCCCGAAAGCTTCTCGAGCAAGTTTGACGCGCGAAGATCAGGGTTTTTTCCAGATCGCCGCGTCGATCTTGTCCGCCATGGCGGTAAAGCCGTCTCTTTTCGGGTGCAGGTCGTTGCCCCAGCCGGCGAGCGGGTCATCCGGCCAAAGTGTAGCGATGGCGCCGCGCAGATTGACGTAACGCAGGTAGGGCTTGTGCTCCTTGCTGTCGGCCAATTTTTTCAGCATATCGTTGAGCGCATCGATGACGTCCCTCATGGCCCGGATGGACTTGGCCAGATCACCGGGCTTGTCAATGTCGTCAATGGCGTACCCCATCGCCTTGAAAGAGTCGAACAACCATTCTTTCGAGCCTTTTCCGATGGGATAGGGATGGTCGTAGCCGTGAACCAGCACAGGTAGGTCTACCGGTTTTTTCAAGCTTGCAAGTGTCTCCCGGATGCCGGCCAGAATGGCGACGTAGTGACCTTCCAACTTTTCGACATGTTTTTTCAGGTTGGCTCGGTTCAACGCGTCCGAGCCCGCTTTGCCATCATTTTTGACCAGCAGATCGCGAAGCACCTCGTGGGTTGAATCATTGCCGCCACCCGACAACAAGACAGCGACTGGAGCAACCGGTGACTCATCAATTTTTGCCGCGATATGGCCTTGAAATTCCCCCAGGCGCTTCCCTACGATCCCAATCGTTCCCCAGTCATCCCAGTGGCAGCAGTCGCGGGGAATCTTGTAGCCATATGCTTCGAGCGAACGCCGAAGGTCATTGCCAATGTAGGC
>JANNYX010000243.1:0-2138 GCA_031410295.1 Rhodoferax sp. | reverse complement strand
GGAATGCCGATGCCCAGGTTGACGTAAAACCCGTCTTCGAGTTCGTGCGCCGCGCGGGCGGCCATTTGGTCTTGGTTCCAGGCCATGATTAAACCCCTGCCTTTTCAGTGATGGTGCGTTTTTCGATGCGTTTCTCGGGGTTCGCATTGAGCACGATGCGGTGCACGTAGATGCCGGGCAGGTGGATGTCGTCCGGGGCCAGTTCGCCCACTTCCACGATCATTTCCACTTCGACGATGCAGATCTTGCCGGCCATGGCGGCGGCCGGGTTGAAGTTGCGGGCCGTGAGGTTGAAGCGCAGGTTGCCGGACTTGTCGGCGACGTGCGCCTTCACCAGCGACACGTCGGGCACCAGCGACTTTTCCATCACGTAGGTTTCGCCGTCAAACTCGCGCAGCTCTTTGCCCTCGGCCACTTGGGTGCCAACGCCGGTTTTGGTGAAGAACGCGGGGATGCCCGCGCCGCCCGCGCGCAGCTTCTCGGCCAGCGTGCCTTGCGGCGTGAACTCCAGTGCGAGTTCGCCGACTTCGACGATCTGCTCCACTTCCACAATGCAAATCTTGCCGGCCATAGCCACCGCCGGGTTGAAATTGCGCGCGGTGAGGTTGAAGCGCAGGTTGCCGCTTTTGTCGGCGATTTGCGCCTTGACCAACGACACATCGGGCATCAGCGCGCGTTCCATAACGTAGGTTTCGCCGTCAAATTCACGAAGCTCCTTGCCGTCAGCCACCGAAGTGCCGACGCCGGTCTTGGTAAAAAACGCAGGAATGCCCGAGCCGCCGGCGCGCAGTTTCTCGGCCAGGGTGCCCTGGGGCGTGAATTCCACCGCGAGTTCACCGGCCAGGTACTGGCGTTCAAACTCCTTGTTCTCGCCGACGTAGGAAGAGATCATCTTCTTTACCTGGCGCGTGCGCAGCAATTTGCCCAAGCCAAAGTCATCCACCCCGGCGTTGTTTGAAATGGCCGTGAGGTTTTGTTTGCCGCTTTCCTTGAGCGCTTCAATCAGCGCCTCGGGGATGCCGCACAGGCCAAATCCGCCCACACCCAGCAATTGACCGTCTTTCACGACACCTTCAAGCGCTTTGGCCGCGCTCGGGTAGACCTTGTTCATCGCAAATACTCCTTGAAAATTCAAACCAACACTGATTCTACGTAAGCGCCGGCCAGGAGCCTGGGCACCAGTGCCGCAGCGCCTTATGTGCGCCAGCACACAGACGGTTGCCCCTGTTTCTCGAAAAATGCGCCTGATTCGAAGAAATAGATCGGGTTGAGACAGCCTTTTGTCGAATGACCGGCTGATTTCATGCACTGACCAGGGGAGAACCTTTGAACACTGTGGACACGACGGTCTCATCACCTTCGCCCAAATCTGCGCTGGCGCCGGCGCCTGCTTTGCCGTCTGCCGAGCAGAAAATTGAGGCATTGACGGCGCACCAGGATGTCATCCTCAAGGCCCTGGACGCGACCACTGACGCCATTTACCTGGTTGATCGGGCCAGCATGACGATGGTGTACGTCAACGACGCGGCCTGCCGTTTGCACAACATGACGCGAGAGCAGTTGATCGAAGCGGGACCCGCAGGCGCATTGGCCATGCCCAGCGCAGAGATCGAAAAAATACTTGATGGCATCATTGCCAGTGGCGTGCCACCGGACCCAGTGGAAATCATGCGGCCCCGAAAAGATGGCCAGATCGGCTGTTACGAGCTGCGCCGCCACCCGGTGCGCGCGGGTGGCCGCTGGTTGATTGTCAGCCTGGTGCGCGACATCACGCAAGCCAAACAGGCGCAAACCCGGATCATCCACCTGAATCGTGTGTATGCCGTGCAAAGCGGCATCAACGCCTTGATCGAGCGGGCGAGCACGAGCCAGGAGCTTTTCGACCAGGCGTGTCGCATCGCGGGCCAGGAAGGGGGCTTCCCGATTACCATGATCGCCATGCTGGACCGTACGACGGCGAAGGTTGTACCGGTCGCGTCGTTTGGGATGTCAAACGATGTCCTTGCCGGGTTGACAAAGCGCTTCGCGTCAAACGGCGCCCACGCCGGCGGGCCGCAGCCAGGGCAAACCATGGCCGAGCGCGCCATTCGGGGGAAAAAGGCCGTGCTCAACAACGACCTCGCCACCGATCCGGCCGC
>JANNYX010000242.1:0-3623 GCA_031410295.1 Rhodoferax sp. | reverse complement strand
CGTAAGCCTCTGACTTGACAATCGCTATGAAAATAGTAGCTAACCCTTTATATTTATCGACGGCCAGCGGCACTTTTGAGGCTGACTTTTCAGCGCGTCTGCACCTGTCGGAAGAATCCAATTCGGCTCTGGAGAAGCAGGTGCGTGAGATCGTTTTGCAGGTGCGCCAACGCGGGGATGCCGCCGTGCTGGAGTACACGGCGCGCTGGGATTTGTTGCAAGCGGCGTCGATGCCAGAACTGGAACTGACGCAGGCTGAGCTCAAGGCGGCCTTCGAATCCATTCCGGCCAACCAGCGTGATGCGCTCACCGCCGCGGCCCAGCGGGTGCGTGTTTACCACGAGGCGCAAAAAAAAGCCACGGGCGAAAGCTGGAGTTTCCGCGATGCCGACGGCAACTTGCTGGGGCAAAAAGTCACACCAATTGACCGGGCTGGCATTTATGTGCCGGGTGGAAAGGCGGCTTACCCTTCCAGTGTCTTGATGAACGCGATTCCGGCGCATGTGGCCGGGGTGCCTGAAATCATCATGGTGTCGCCGTCCCCGCGCGGCGAAAGAAATCAGCTAGTGCTGGCGGCCGCCTACGTGGCGGGTGTCAGCCGGGTCTTCATGATCGGCGGCGCGCAGGCGGTTGCGGCACTGGCTTACGGCACCCAGACGATTCCCGGCGTCGACAAAATCACCGGGCCTGGGCGCGACTACGTGGCCGAAGCCAAGCGGCAGGTGTTTGGCAAAGTCGGCATCGACATGATCGCCGGGCCATCCGAGATTCTGGTGCTGGCCGACGGCAGCACCCCCGCCGAATGGGTCGCCATGGACCTCTTCAGCCAGGCCGAACACGACGAGATGGCGCAGAGCATTTTGTTGTGCCCTGACCTTGCCTATATCCACGAGGTGCAGGCTGCCATCGAGCGCCTGCTGCCCCAGATGCCGCGCGCCGCCATCATTGCCAAGTCACTCAACGACCGCGGCGCCCTGATCCACACCAAAAGCATGGAAGAGGCCTGCGCCATCAGCAACCGCATCGCGCCAGAGCACCTGGAGATCAGCAGCGTCGATGCGCACCGCTGGGAGCCGCTGCTCAAACACGCCGGGGCGATTTTCCTGGGCGCCTTCACCAGCGAAAGTCTGGGCGATTACTGCGCCGGCCCGAACCACGTCTTGCCCACCAGCGGCACCGCGCGTTTCTCCAGCCCGCTGGGTGTCTACGACTTCCAGAAACGCAGCAGCCTGATCGAGGTCAGTGAAGCGGGCGCGCAGGTGCTGGGCAAAATCGCCTCGGTGCTGGCGCATGGCGAAGGCTTGCAGGCCCACGCGCGGGCGGCTGAAATGCGGCTGAAATGACCATGACCGACACGCTGAACCAACTCATCCAGTCGCGCATCCGTCAGGACATTGTCTCGATGCACGGCTACGCCATTCAAGATGCGCGCGGCATGGTCAAGCTCGATGCGATGGAGAACCCGCACACGCTTTCGCCCGCCTTGCAGGCGGCGCTGGGCCAACGCCTGGGCGCGCTGGCGCTGAACCGTTACCCCAATGGCCGCGTGGATGATCTGCGCCAGGCGCTGGCCGCTTATGTGCAGATGCCCGCCGGGCACGACATCATGCTGGGCAATGGCTCGGACGAGCTGATCTCGCTGCTGGCCATGGCAGTTGCCTTGCCTGTCGCGCAAAATGCAAGTGGCCAGCCACCGGTGATCCTGGCCCCCGAGCCGGGTTTCGTGATGTACCGCATGAGCGCGCAATTCCAGGGATTGCGTTACGTTGGCGTGCCACTCACCGCCGATTTTGAGCTGGACGACGCTGCGATGCTGGCCGCCATCACTACACATCGCCCGGCCATCGTCTACATCGCCTACCCCAACAACCCGACGGCGAATCTGTGGCACGACGCATCGATTGAAAAAATCATTGCGCTGCAAGGCGAGCAGGGCGGTTTGGTGGTGATGGACGAGGCCTACCAGCCCTTCGCCGCCAAGAGCTGGATTGACACCATCCGCCAGCGCCCGGCGCAACACCGCCACGTGCTGCTGATGCGCACCCTCTCCAAGTTTGGCCTGGCCGGGGTGCGCATTGGTTACCTGATGGGGCCCAAAGCCCTGATCGACGAAATCAACAAACTGCGGCCGCCCTACAACGTCAGCGTGCTGAATTACGAGTGCGCCCTGTTTGCGCTCGAACATGCAGAAGTTTTCAAAGCGCAGGCCGTCGAATTGATTGAACAACGCGCTATACTTTTAAGAGCGTTTGAAATAATGCCAATGGTGAAGTCGTGGAATTCAAACGCCAACATGATCCTGATCCGCGTGCCCGACGCCCACAAGACCTTTGACGGCATGAAAAGCCAGGGCGTGCTCATCAAGAACGTTTCTAAAATGCACCCATTGCTGGCGAATTGCCTGCGCGTGACGGTTGGCACGGCTGACCAGAATGCACAGATGTTGGCGGCGCTTCAAAAATCACTATGACCACTTTGCTTTCAGCCACCTCTCCCGCGGCCCCTGTCGGGCGCATCGCCGAAGTCAGCCGCAACACGGCTGAAACCAAAATCAAGGTGCGCGTCAACCTGGACGGCACGGGCCAGGCCAAACTCAGTTCCGGCATCGGGTTCTTCGACCACATGCTCGACCAGATCGCCCGCCACGGCATGCTCGACCTGGACATCGCCGCCGATGGCGACCTGCACATCGATGGCCACCACACCGTGGAAGACGTCGGCATCACCCTCGGGCAGGCGGTGCACCAGGCGGTGGGCGACAAAAAGGGCATTCGCCGCTACGGCCATGCCTATGTGCCGCTGGACGAAGCGCTCAGCCGGGTGGTGATCGATTTCTCCGGCCGCCCGGGCCTAGTGATGAATGTGCCGTTCAAGAGCGGCATGATCGGCACCTTCGATTCGCAGTTGGCCCATGAATTTTTCCAGGGTTTTGTCAACCACGCCTTTGTCACCCTGCACATCGACAACCTGAAAGGTGAAAACGCCCACCACCAGTGTGAAACCGTGTTCAAGGCCTTTGCCCGGGCGCTGCGCATGGCGCTGGAGATGGACCCGCGGGCACTGGGCATCATCCCCTCCACCAAAGGTTCGTTGTGAAATATATGAGTAGTAATTTATTTTTCAATAGAAAATTACCGTATAGGCCGTCAAATATATTGGATAGTTTGATATATATTAAATAGCGGTTTTGATTATTTATTGATCAAAATGTATGTCAAAACGTAAAATAGTCGTGATTGACTACGGCATGGGCAACTTGTTTTCCATGGCGCAGGCGGTGCGTTTTGCGGCACGGGGCAGCGACTTCGAGGTGCTCGTCACGGCCCGGCCAGACGAGGTGCGCGCAGCCGAACGCATCGTCTTGCCAGGTCAAGGCGCGATGCCCGACTGCATGCGCGAATTGCTCGAATCGGGTCTGCAGGAATCGGTGCTCGAAGCGGCAAAAAACAAGCCGATGTTTGGCGTCTGTGTCGGTATGCAGATGTTGCTCGACCACAGCCATGAAGGCCGCAAGGAGACGCCTGGTGTTGGCACCCCGGGGCTGGGGCTGATCCACGGCGAAGTCATCAAATTTGAATTGGCCGGCAAACTCCAGGCCGATGGCAGTCGTTTCAAAGTGCCGC
>JANNYX010000241.1:0-2074 GCA_031410295.1 Rhodoferax sp. | reverse complement strand
CTCGTCAACTTCGATGTCGGGGATCTGCTCTTTGGCTTCAAACAGCAGGATTTCCTGGTCCGGCAACTGCAGCCCAGCTTCGTCGGGGACGACGTGCCAGCGGCGGAAGGTTTCGTATTCGCCGGTGTCGCGGTCAACCGCGACGCGGATGTCGACGTCGCCTGGCTGCAACTTTTTAGTGGCCTGCGCCAGCGCCGCCTCAACGGCGCCAAACACGACGTCCCGCTCCACGCTCTTCTCGCGTGAGATGGCTTCTACCAGCATTAACATTTCACGATTCATGCCTGAAACTCTCCTATTTCAATTTTTGACAAGCTGACATGCCTGACACCCGGTGTCATTCCTTTATTCCCCGACCTTTGAAACTGACGATCGGCGCCAGTCTGGCCTCTTTCAATTCATTCAGCTCAAAACCTAAAGCCTGCAGCGGCGCGGGCGCCCGTTTTTTGCTCACGCGCTGGCCGGGTTTCACGGCCGGCTCGTCATTCCAGACAATCTGCCAATGCGCATCGCTGCCATGCGCGCCTGGTCCTGCAATTGCGGGCGTTTCGCTACGCTCCAGCGTGCCGCGGAACTTCTTGCGGTTGGCGTTGACGGTCGGGCCACCCGATTCGCCACTGCCAGCCGCTGCCGCGCCAATCGGCGCCTTCAGCGTGATATCTATCACCTGCCCTGCAAAGCGCTCAAAATCCCGTTCGTGCCGCAAAGGACGATCAATGCCCGGCGACGATACTTCCAGGCGCTTGTACTCAACGGCGTCAACCTCCAGCGCAAACTGCAATTGGCGCGTGACCTTCTCGCAGTCTTCCACCGTCACAAATTGGTCGGCCCCTCCCGCAGCTCCTTGCCATGGCAAATCAATCGTGATGCGCAGCAACCCACCGGCCGAGCGCTCTGTCTCCACCAGGTCGTAACCCAGTCCGGTCACGGTTTGCTCGATGATTTCCTGAACCGCCACTGACCACCTTGCGCAAAAAAATTCCAAAACGAAAACGCCTGCCAAAAACGATCGACCAAAAAAAACGGGCGGTAATTACCCGCCCGTTTGGTCGTGAACCTTGGATTCTACCTGAATATGCAGCAATGTGCCTGCCGTTGGCTCACAATCTGCGGGCAAGTCGCCCGGGCTAAAAGCCCGAAAATACCCCTCACTACCCTCCGGTTCTTGACTCTTTTTTACCCGCGTCGACCCCATTTTCCGATTCTTTGGTTCCTTTTTCCCCATGATGAAACGATCTATTTGGCGACTTGCAACGTGGCGACAAATACCGGCTTTGTTCGCTGTTTATTGTCTTTGGAGCGCAGCCATCGGCGCCTTTGCGCAAAACCAGGTGGCTCCCACTGCTGGCTTGTACCCGCAGCGCGCCGTCAAAATTGTGGTGCCGTTTGCGCCTGGCGCAGGTACCGACGCGATGGGCCGCATGATGGCCCAAAAAATGAGCGACTTGCTGGGAACCCCTTTTGTCGTCGACAACAAGGCCGGGGCCAGCGGCGCGATTGGCACCCAGTTTGTCGCGCAAGCGGCCCCTGATGGTTACACACTGTTGCTATTGGCGTCGCCCTTCACCACCGTAGCCGCCGCGGCGCCGGGTGCCTATTACGACCCCATCACGCAATTCGCCCCCGTAGGCTTGATCGCCAGCGGCCCCCTGGTGTGGGCAGCCAGCCCGCGATTGCCGGTTGGCAACATGAACGATCTGGTCCGATTGGCGCGGCAAAAACCCGGCACCCTGAATTACGGCTCTGCCGGGTCCGGCGGCGTCAACCACCTGGTGCTGGAAATGCTCAAGGCCCGTACCGGCACCTACATTACGCACATTCCCTACCGGGGCCTTGCACCGGCAACGCTGGACCTGGTGGCAGGGCAAATCGACCTGGTGACAGGTACCGTGCCCGCCCTGTTGCCGTTCATCCGGGATGGCCGCGTGAAACCTCTGGCGGTGACCAGTGCCAAACGTTCGCCCGCGCTGCCGGACGTGCCCAGCATGGCAGAATCGGGCCTGGCCGATTTCGATGTGTTGAACTACTTTGCGCTGGCAGCACCCGCAGGCACACCGGCGGGCGTGATTGAAAA
>JANNYX010000240.1:0-4521 GCA_031410295.1 Rhodoferax sp. | reverse complement strand
GGTTCATGAGAGCGCAAAATCGATGCAATCATCTGCGTCACTGTCGTCTTGCCATTGCTGCCGGTAACTGCTATCAATGGCAATTTGAATTGACCACGCCAAGCGCAGGCAAGTGACGTCAGCGCTTGCGCAGTGTCGCTCACGACCAGGCCGTTCAAGCCACTTTCTTCAAGCAACTGGCTAGACTCGCAAATGGCAGCGACTGCGCCGTTGGCCCGGGCTTCGGTCAAAAACTGGTTACCGTCGAACTTGTCGCCCCTGAGCGCCACAAACAGGTCTCCCGACTTGATACTGCGCGTGTCGGTGTGAACCCGCATCGGGCGAATCGCGCCGTTGCCCAGCAGTCTGGCCTGCGGCAGCCATCGGGCCGCCTGGTTGAGCGTCATCATCGCTTCGACGGCACCCGATCCGCTCATGACGCAGCTCCGTTACCGTTTGCTGCGCCGTCCTTGCGCCGTTGCAAAGCCAAACTGACATGGCGTTGGTCGGCAAACGGCATCTTCCTGCCGTTGATCTCCTGATAATCTTCGTGGCCTTTGCCCGCCACCAGGATCACGTCGACGCTGTCGGCACGCAGAACGGCATCTGAAATAGCCAAAGCGCGGTCCGTTTGAACTTCAATGCCGTTGTGCCCGGTCGTGCCCAACATGATCTGGCTGATGATGGAATGCTGGGACTCGTCCCTGGGGTTGTCGCTGGTTATGACAATGTAATCGGCGTGCCGAACGGCGATGGCGCCCATCAGGGGTCGCTTGCTGGCGTCGCGCCTGCCGCCACAGCCGAAGACACACCACAATTTGCCACCGCGCGCCTGTGCCAGTGGTCGCAACACTTCCAGAGTCTTTGCCAGTGCATCGGGTGTGTGCGCATAGTCGACGGCCACCAATGGTTCGCCTGGTTCACCAAAACACTGCAATCGTCCGGGTACCGGTTGCAAAGACGTGCAAGCTTCAACACAGGCCCGCAGTGGCACGCCCAGGGTCCGCATGGCGCCGATCACCCCCAACAGGTTGTGAACGTTGTAATGGCCAATCAGGTGCGTGGCCAAATCATGCGATGCACCGGCTTCAATCACCGTGAAACGCATTCCGTTGGCACTGTGAAAGATGTCAGTGGCTCGCAAACGTGCCGGTAATTTGCATGACGTTGTCCACAAATCCAACGCAGCACTACGCCCGCCCGAAGTGAGGCTCGCCACCAATTCAGCGCCCTTTTCATCGTCGATATTGACCACCGCAGCCTGCAGGCCTGGCCAATCGAACAACGAAGCCTTGGCTTGCCAATAGGCCGACATGGTGCCGTGGTAATCCAGATGGTCTTGCGAGAAATTGGTGAACACCGCCACCCGGATCTGAGTGGCGTCGAGCCGGTTCTCGACGATGCCGATGCTTGAAGCTTCAAGCGCGCAGGCCATGAGACCACGCGCAACAAACCGTCTCAGATTTTGTTGCAACAAGACCGGATCGGGGGTTGTCAGGCTGTTGGTTTGCACTTCGAACGAGTACTCGTCGGCTCTCTGGGCTCCTGCCTGCCCCTTTTCGGGAACGGCAATGCCCAAGGTGCCCACCAGCCCGCACAAAAACTCGTTTGGGCGTGACAAATTCGACAACGCATGTGCCAACCACCAGGCCGTCGAGGTCTTGCCGTTGGTGCCGGTGATCGCAATCACGTTGAGCAATTTGGAGGGTTCGTCAAAATAAGCCGCCGCGATCGGACCGGTCGCCGACTTCAGCTTTGCGTACGTCGCGACGGCTTCGTTCCTGAAGGCAAAGGCTTCCACGCCTTCTGCAGCCACTAGGCATGCGCTCGCGCCCTGCGAAAAGGCCGCATTGACATGCAGCCGCCCGTCAGTCGCAGCGCCAGGCCAGGCGATGAAGCCGTCACCAGCGCGGACTTTGCGGCTGTCGGTGGTCAGTCCGCCCGTCACACGGGTGCGCAACCACCGCGCGGCTTCCTGCGGCGTGTGCAATGTCTGTGGTGCGGACATTAAAAACTTTCCTCGGCTGCGGCGACGATCAGAGGTTTCACCGTCATATCCGGTTGCACTGCCATCATTCGCAGGGTTTGCTGCACCACTTCGCTGAACACCGGCGCCGCCACGGCACCACCGTAATACTGCCCAGCCGTGGGCTCATCGATCATCACGGCAACAATAATGCGCGGCCTGTCGATCGGCGCCATACCCACAAACCAGCCGCGGTATTTTCGATTGCCCGCCGTACCGTAGTTTTTCCCAACCTGTTTGATGGCGGTGCCAGATTTGCCACCCACTGAATACCCGATGGTCTGCGCCTTCTGCCCGGTGCCGCCAGGGCCAGCCGCCATTTCGAGCATTTTGCGCACTTGTCCCGCTGTTTGCGCCGACAACACGCGCGTCCCCACCGCCGGGTCGCTGGTTTTGAGCATCGTCGCCGGGATGATTTCGCCGTCGTGTGAAAACACGGTGTAGGAACGCGCCATCTGAAAAAGCGACGCCGATAAACCATATCCATAAGACATGGTGGCCTGTTCAATCGGCCGCCATGTCTTGTAAGGTCTTAGGCGCCCGGACACCGCACCGGGAAAACTGATTTGCGGCTTCTGCCCAAACCCCGCTTGCGAGAACATCTCCCACATTTCCCTAGGTTCCATTTTCATGGCTATTTTGGTAGTGCCAATATTGCTCGATTTTTGAATCACGCCTTCCACCGTCAGCAAGCCATTGGGATGGGAATCAGAAATTACCGCTCCATAAATCGGCAATTTTCCATTGCCGGTATCGATCGGTGTTTGCGGGTTGACCCGCCCGGTCTCCAGCGCAAGGCCAACGGTGAATGGTTTCACGACGGATCCCGGTTCAAAAGTGTCCGTCAAGGCGCGATTGCGCAATTGCTCGCCGCCCAGATTGCGCCGTTTGTCCGGCACGTAACTGGGATAATTTGCCAACGCCAGAACTTCACCGGTAATTGCGTCAAGCACCACGACGCTGCCGGCCTTGGCCTTGTTGACGGTAACGGCGTCGCGCAGCTTCTGGTAGGCGAAAAACTGCACCTTGCTGTCAATGCTGAGCTGGATATCTCGACCATCGGCCGGTGGCACGGTTTCACCCACAGATTCGACAACGCGGCCCAGTCGGTCCTTGATGACGCGGCGCGAGCCAGCACGCCCGGCAAGATCCTTGTTGAACGCCAATTCAACACCTTCCTGACCGTTGTCTTCGACGTTGGTGAAACCCACCACATGCGCCGCCGCTTCCGCTTCGGGGTATTGGCGCTTGTATTCCTTGCGCTGATGAATGCCCTTGAGGTCCATGGCAGCGATCTGTTTGGCAACAGAATCATCCACCTGGCGCTTGAGCCAGACAAAGGTTTTGTCATCGTCGCTCAATTTATGCATCAAATCAGCCACTGGCATTTCCAGCAGCTTGGCCAATTTTGCAATTTGCATCTTGGTCAATTCAACATCCTCCGGAATCGCCCAAATGCTCGGAGCGGGCACGCTGGAGGCCAGGATCAAGCCATTGCGGTCCAGAATGCGTCCCCGGTTGGCAGGCAACTCCAATGTGCGCGCAAAACGCACCGCCCCCTGTTTTTGGTAGAACTCGTTGGAAACCACCTGAATGTAGGCCGCGCGCGCGGTAAGGCCGATGAAGGCTGCTGCGATGGCCGCCACAATGAATTTGCTTCGCCAAACCGGCGTGCGACTGGCCAGCAATGGGCTGGAGGTATAGGCCAGGCCGCGGCTCACGGTGAA
The DNA here is from genome assembly GCA_031410295.1 of Rhodoferax sp. Lineage (GTDB taxonomy): Bacteria > Pseudomonadota > Gammaproteobacteria > Burkholderiales > Burkholderiaceae_C > JANYCG01. Next base: position 789 of record JANNYX010000240.1, on the reverse strand, counting down.
GACTTCCCGGTTTTAGCACCAGGTTCCGGTGTGGCTGAAACCTCCCGGTAAGTGACATAACTGGTGATGGCGGGCGATGCCGTGCGCATGTGCAACTGGTCTTTGGCCAGTCTCTCAATGCGCAGGGGCGTGGCCTGTGCGCGCCGTTCGACCTGCAGCCGCTCATTGTCCGCCTCAATGCGGCGGGTCTCGGCATTGACCTTGTCAAGGGTGGAAAACAGCCGCCTCGATTCATACTGAACACCAACCAGGTGCAAAGCGCTGGCGAGCACCGCGAGCAGCAGCACAACATTCAATCGCGTCATGGCGCCAACCTCTGCGCCACCCGCATAACCGCACTTCGCGCGCGCGGATTGGTGGCGATTTCAAGCGCACTGGGCTTGACGCGTCCCAGCGCTTTGAGTTTCATCACTTTGGGCGCCGCAAACGGCGCGCGCCGGTCAAACACGTCGCGCGCATTGTGCGCAACGAATTGTTTGACGATGCGATCCTCCAGCGAGTGAAAACTGATCACCACAAGCCGGCCTCCAGGTTGCAGCACATTCAGGCTCGCCTCTAACGCCTGTTGCAGCTCTTCAAGCTCGGCGTTGATGGAAATCCGAAAAGCCTGAAATGTGCGCGTTGCAGGGTTCTGGCCCGGCTCGCGGGTTTTGACCGTGTCAGCCACGAGCTGGGCCAGGTCAAAGGTGGTTGAAATTGGGCCCCCAGCCTGTCGGCGCGCAACAATCGCCTTTGCAATGTTGCCAGCAAACCGTTCTTCACCATAGTCACGTATCACCTCCGCAATTT
>JANNYX010000239.1:0-9143 GCA_031410295.1 Rhodoferax sp. | reverse complement strand
CGGCGCCGCGCCCAACCAGCAAGCGATACCCGCGACCGAATACCTGATGTCGAAAGAAGGCGGCGGCGCAAAGCGCTTCGTGCTGCTCGGCACCGACTACGTGTACCCGCGCACCACCAACAAAATCCTGCGCGCCTACCTGAAATCCAAAGGAGTGAAAGACACCGACATCGACGAAAAATACACCCCATTCGGCCATTCGGATGACCAGCCCTTCGTCGCTGACGTGAAGAAGTTTTCTGCCGGCGGCAAAACGGCCGTGGTCTCCACCATCAACGGCGACTCCAATGTGCCCTTCTACAAAGAGCTCGGCAACGCAGGTTTGAAGGCCAAAGACGTGCCCGTGGTGGCCTTCTCGGTGGGTGAAGAAGAGTTGCGCGGTGTCGACACCAAACCGCTGGTAGGCCACCTGGCCGCCTGGAACTACTTCCAATCCATCAAAAACCCGACCAATGACGCCTTCATCAAGAAATGGAGCGACTACGCCAAAGCCAAAGGCATCGCCGGCCACAAAGACAAGGCCCTGACCAACGACCCGATGGAAGCCACTTACATCGGTATCAATATGTGGAAACAAGCGGTTGAGAAAGCCAATTCCACCGATACCGACAAGGTCATCGCCGCCATGGCGGGCCAGACGTTCACGGCGCCTTCTGGCATCACCAGCAAGATGGATGAGAAGAACCACCACCTGCACAAGTCGGTGTTCATTGGTGAAGTCAAGGCCGACGGCCAGTTCAACGTGGTCTGGAAAACCCCTGGCCCGGTGAAAGCCAAGCCCTGGAGCCCGTACATTGAAGGCAATGACAAGAAGCCCGACGAACCCGCCAAGGACGTGATGGTCAAGAAATAAGGTTTGCAGCAGGGCGGGTCGGCCACAATCGGCCGTACGCCCGTAATGTCAAAAACGCCCGTGCTGGGTGGCAAGGCATGCAGCACGGGCTTTCTTTTGTCTGCTGACTTGTGAGTGTTTCACACCATGTTGTTTCGCGCGTTTTTGCTGGGTGTTCTGATGCTGACGGCTGCCAGCGCTTTTGCGCTGACGGCCGAGGATGCCCTGAGCATCACCAGCGGCGAGACCGATGCACGGATCGAGGCGCTTGGTAAAGCAGTTGCCGCTGCCGACGACAAGACCGCTGCTTTTCTGAAAGCCCTTGCCGATGATGTGGTGAAAGTGGCTGGCGACGCGGTGTTTGTCGTTCGCGATGGAAAAGCTTTCAACCCGGTTTCAGGCGCAGAAGTAGCTCTGCCGGCCGAGGCCAGCGACGTCGTCAGCAACAACCGCATGCGCGGTGAGGTCGAGACTGCATTGGCGGCCCTGAAGCTGTTCGCCAAAGACGAGCGCTCGCGCGCCGAGGGCATCAAGGCGCTGCAAAACGAGAGCGACGAAGCCAAACTGCCCTTGATCGAAAAAGCCTTCGCCGCAGAGCAAAACGCACAACTCAAAGACCAGTTGGGCCTGATCCGTGCCGCCGTGTTGCTCAACAGCGCTGACAAGTCCAAACGCCTGATTGCGGCGACGTTGCTGTCGCAAAGCGGCCAGGCCAGTACTAAAACCGTACTGCTGGAGCGGCTCAAGATCGAAACCGAGCCCGATGTAAAAGCCGCATTGGTATCGACCCTCAAAACCGTGGAAGGGGCCCTGGCCTGGGGCGACAAGCTTGGCGCGATCTTCAGCGGCATCAGCCTGGGTTCGATCCTGCTGCTGGTGGCACTGGGCCTGGCCATCACCTATGGTTTGATGGGTGTCATCAACATGGCGCACGGTGAACTGATGATGATCGGCGCTTACGCCACCTATGTGGTGCAAGGCGTGTTCCAGAAATATTTTCCGGGCGTTTTTGACTGGTACCTGGTGGCTTCGATCCCGGTGGCCTTCCTGGCTTCGGCGCTAATGGGTGCCGCGCTTGAACGCAGTGTGATCCGCTTTTTGTACGGCCGCCCGCTTGAGACCCTGCTTGCCACCTGGGGCATCAGCCTGATGTTGCAACAGCTGGTGCGCAGTATTTTCGGCGCGCAAAACGTCGGCGTGGAAAACCCGGCTTGGATGAGCGGTGGCGTGCAGGTGCTGGGTAATTTGTCGCTGCCGTACAACCGCATCGTCATCATCGGTTTTGCCTTCGCCGTGCTGGGTGGTGTCGCCTGGCTGATCAGCCAAACCCGCCTTGGCCTGTTCGTGCGGGGCGTCACGCAGAATCGCCCGATTGCGTCCTGCATGGGGGTGAACACGGCACGCGTCGACACCTACGCCTTCGCGCTGGGCAGCGGCATCGCCGGTCTTGCCGGCTGCGCCTTGAGCCAGGTCGGCAATGTCGGGCCCGATCTGGGCCAGGCTTATATCGTGGATTCGTTCATGGTCGTGGTGCTGGGCGGCGTGGGTCAACTGGCGGGCACGGTGTACGCCGCGCTGGGCCTGGGTGTGCTGAACAAATTCCTCGAAGGCTGGGCCGGTGCGGTCTTGGCCAAGATCGCCGTGCTGGTGTTCATCATCATCTTCATCCAGAAACGGCCGCAGGGCATTTTTGCGGTGAAGGGGCGGAGTGCGGAAGCATGAGCAATGTGACCACTGAAATCATTCGCCCGCTGCCCGTCGAAGGGCAGGCGCAAGCTTTAACTGGCTCGGCCGGCACGGCGCGGTTGCCGATTCCCGCCCCCCTGCTGACCCGCAGCGGCTGGAGCGCCTTCACCATCGCGCTGATCGTCGTATGTGCGGTTGCGCCGCTGCTGAATCTGGTGATCCCCGCGGGCAGCTTGTTCCACATGAGCGACTACGCCGTCGCGCTCGTGGGCAAGATTATGTGTTTTGCCATCTGTGCCTTGGCCATGGATCTGATCTGGGGCTACACCGGCATCCTGTCGCTCGGGCATGGACTGTTCTTCGCGCTTGGGGGTTACGTGATGGGTATGTACCTGATGCGCCAGATTGGCCGCGACGGCAACTACAAAAGTGATCTGCCGGACTTCATGGTGTTCCTCGACTGGAAAACGCTGCCGTGGCATTGGACTTTCTCCGACAGTTTCATTGCAACCTTGATCCTGATCATCGCCGTGCCCGGCCTGGTCGCTTTCGTCTTCGGTTTTTTCGCTTTCCGTTCACGCATCAAGGGGGTGTATTTCTCCATCATCACGCAGGCCATGACTTTCGCCGCCATGTTGCTGTTCTTTCGCAACGAAACCGGCTTTGGCGGCAACAACGGCTTCACCGATTTCAAGCGCATCCTGAACCTGCCGCTGGCAACACCGTCCATGCGCATGTTTTTGTTTGTGCTCACCGGCTTGACGCTGCTGGGTTTTTTCCTGTTCGCCAAATGGCTGGTCGGCAGCAAATACGGCCGCGTATTGCAGGCCATCCGCGACGCCGAATCGCGCGTGATGTTCTCGGGGTATTCCCCCCTGGGTTACAAGCTCAGCATCTGGGTGATTTCTGCCGTCATGTGTGGGGTGGCCGGTGCCTTGTACGTGCCGCAGGTCGGCATCATCAACCCGGGTGAAATGAGCCCGGCCAATTCCATAGAAATCGCCATCTGGGCGGCCGTCGGCGGGCGTGCCACGTTGGTCGGGCCGATTGTGGGCGCCTTCATTGTCAACGGCGCAAAAAGCTGGCTCACGGTGGCGTACCCGGAGTTCTGGCTGTATTTTCTCGGTGCCCTGTTCATCGCAGTCACCCTGTATTTGCCCAATGGCGTAGTCGGGTTGGTCAAGAAATTGAGGGCCATGAAGTCATGACCCCCGAACTGATGGAGGCAGGCGCTCGCCGCCTGGAAGCACGCCAGCAAAAGGCCGAAGAAGGGAAGACCGAATCCGGCGGGCGCTCTGCGGGGATTGGCCGCCTCGTCACTTCGCCCGAAGTGGACGTCACGCACGGCCGCATCCTCTACCTTGAAGACGTGAACGTCAGCTTCGACGGCTTCAAGGCCATCAACAATCTGTCGCTCGACATTGCGCCAGGTGAACTGCGCTGCATCATCGGCCCGAATGGCGCCGGCAAAACGACGATGATGGACATCATCACCGGAAAAACGCGGCCCGACTCGGGCAAGGTTTTTTTTGGCAGCACCATCGACCTGCTGCGCTACAACGAGCCGCAAATCGCGCAGCTCGGCATTGGCCGCAAGTTCCAGAAACCGACCGTGTTTGAGCAACTCACGGTGTTTGAAAACCTGGAACTGGCGCTGAAAACCGACAAGGGTGTGAAGCAATCCATGCGTTTCAAACTCGACTCCGGGCAAAGCGACCGCGTGGCCGAAGTGCTGCACACCATTCACCTGGCTGACAGCGTGACGCGCCAGGCCGGCACCTTAAGCCACGGCCAGAAACAATGGCTGGAAATTGGCATGCTTTTGATGCAAGACCCCAAGCTTTTGCTGCTGGACGAACCGGTGGCCGGCATGACCGATTCAGAAACCGAGCGCACCGCTGAACTCTTTCTGAGCCTCAAAGGCAAACACTCGCTGATGGTGGTGGAGCACGACATGGGCTTCATCGGCGCCATCAGCGACATCGTCACGGTGTTGTGCGACGGCGCCGTGTTGGCGCAGGGCAGCCTGGCGCAGGTGCAGGCCGATGAGCGCGTGATCGAGGTGTACCTTGGCCGGTGATTTGTTGCGACGAATGCTCGCAGCCGGGTTTGGAAGTCCCCCGGCCCTGGTTATGGCGTTTTCGGCAGCACTTTCAAAAGTCCATCAAAAAATCGCCTATAGGCCGTCGAATAATATAGATAGTATGCTATATAAAAAGTAGCACAAAGAGATGCTTAAGGTCAACAACATCAACCAGTATTACGGCGGCTCGCATATCCTGCGTGACGTCAGCCTCACGGCCACAGCAGGACAGGTCACCGTGGTGCTGGGTCGCAACGGTGTCGGAAAAACGACGCTGCTCAAAAGTCTGATGGGCCTGGTGGCCATTAAATCCGGCAGCATCGAGTTCGAAGGCAAGGCGATTCATACCCACACGCCTTACTTGCGCGCGCGCGCTGGCATTGGTTTTGTGCCGCAGGGGCGCGAGATTTTCGCCCGGCTCACGGTCGAGGAAAATCTGCGCATGGGCTTGGCCTACAAAAGTGCCAGCACACCGATTCCGCCCGAAATGTATGAACTCTTCCCGGTGCTCCAACAAATGCGCCACCGGCGTGGTGGCGATCTTTCCGGCGGCCAGCAGCAACAGCTGGCGATCGCCCGCGCGCTGGCGGCCAAACCAAAACTGCTGATCCTGGATGAACCAACGGAAGGCATCCAGCCTAACATCATCAAGGAGATTGGCCGCGTCATCCGCATGCTGGCAGACTGTGGGCTGGACGGCCAACCGGTCGCAATTCTTTTGGTCGAGCAGTATTACGATTTCGCCAAGGATCTGGCCAACCACTACGTGGTGATGGAGCGCGGCGCGGTCATCGCCAGCGGACCGGGCAGTGCCATGGAGGCCAACGGCGTGCGGCAACTGGTGGCGATCTAACTGCGCCGTGCTGACAAACGTGATTGTGGCAACGGAATGTGTCGGATTTCACTCATATCCGACTTTTGCCCATTGTGAAATGTGAAAACAGTGGCTACGATTCGCGCGTGGAAAGGTGAAAACAGTCAGGCTTTGCAAATAAGCTGAAATAAACCAACACCTGAGGGGAGGGACCGTGAAACCTGTCAACTTGGTCGGGAATGGCGCTCGCAGCAATAGCGTTCCTGGCGATCACCCGTTCGCCAGGCCTTTGGCATTGCTGGTGTCCGCGGCAATCGGCCTGTCGGTGGCGCCTGCCCGCGCTGCCGACAATGAAATCGAAGAACTCAAACGCGCCATCCAGCTGCTGCAGGCGCAGAACCAGGAACTGGCCCGAAGGCTTCAATCCCTGGAATCCGGCCAGGCGTCGCGGGTGCCACCGGCGCTGGCCAGTGACCAGAACAACGACCAATTGCTTTCACGTGTGCGCGAACTGGAAATCGCCAAAGCGGCCAACGAACAGGCGACGCGGCTGATCATCCAGGACTCGCTGGCCAAGACCGGCTCCAAAATCAACGACGCAGTGTCGTTGGGTGGCACGATCGAAATGCTAGCCGGCAAGAGCACCGATTTTTCAAACACCAGCACCGACGCGCTGAAGCTCAATGCAGCAGAGTTGGACCTGGAGATCCAGGTCAACCCCTGGACGCTGGGCAGTTTTGCCGTGCAATACGTCGACGGCACGGGTCTGCGACCGGGTTCGGGTGCGCCGTCCGCAGCCGCGCTCAGTGGCGCTGTAGACCGGGTCAATCTGGCCCGAGCTTATGTCACCCTGGGCGACACGCAGCGCTTCCCGCTATACCTGCGCCTGGGGCGACAGCCTCTGCCGTTTGGCACCTCAAGTGGCGTTCACCGCGCCGATGTTTTGTCGATTGATTCGCCGCTTACCGTGGAAGCGTTTGAGATCAAGAAAAACGCCGTGGGTTTGGGCTTTGGCCTGCCGACGCCGGTGCCGACGCGTGCCGGTCCGCCGGTGTTTGCGCCGCCGGTCCAACCGCTACTGTTCAGCCCCCTGGTCGGGCGTTTCGCCCAAGGCCTGGGCTACAAGCCGCCGCTGACGCGGCCCAAGCCACCCAGCCCGACGTCGGTCACGCCCGACATGCCGCCCTTTTACGGTAGCCTGTACGTCTATGACAGCTCGGATAGCGGAGCGACGCCGCGCTCCTTCACCGAGAACATCAGCGCGCGCATGGGGTACCGCGCCAGCGGCCATTGCGGCAAACCCTATTCTGAATTGAGCAATTCCGGCGTTTGCCCATGGACGCTGGATGTCAACCTGGACTACAACAGCTCCGTCTTTGACAGCAAATTTCTCGCCAGTGAATACAACGCGTTCGCCAACCAGTTTGGAGCCGTCAAGGGCGTGGCCGCCAACGCCAAGGTAACGCTGGGGCGTGTTTCCCTGGTCGGCGAATGGAACGGCGCCACGCAGCCTGCGCAGTTTCTGGATGGATTGGGCAAGGGTGTATCCATCCAGCCCTCGGCTTGGGGCGTCTCCGTGGGGTACCAGTTCGGCTGGAATCCATGGGTCACCAGCATCGGCGGGCAAGGCACGTTTGCCGCCATCGGTTATTCGGAAACCCGCGATCTCGCTGGAGTGGCGCTGGTCTCTGGCGGCGTGACCAGCCGCATCGGATTCCTGCCCAAACAGCGCCTCACCATGACTCTCGGTGAATGGCTCGCCGATGGCGTGAAACTGGTTTTCGAATACTCGCTGACGCGCGACTATTCTGCGGCCGAAGGCGGCACCGGCGCCACGGGCCGGGGTCTTTCAGCGGTGCTCAGTTACTCCTGGTAGGTCGGCTTGGGGTGATCGCAGCGCTGGCCGTTTGCCCCGCCTGCGCCTCAAAATCTCGAGCGTTACAGTGACAAAGTGACGCACTCTTTGCGTCTACTTCGCGCCACAAAATCCGAGCTTTCTGCGACTTTTTAGCAACCTGTGCAAAGTACAGGTAAAGCTTGTTTAATCGATTTCCTGTTTTTGCGCGGATTCAGAGCGAAATTGCGCGAAAACGGGTTACCAATGCCTCTGGTGCAGGGGATTGAGGCTCATCAAAATATGTCCAACCGGTCTGATTCTGCGCACTAGTTCACGACAAAATAGTATCCAAATGTGTAATTTGAATGAATTTGTAATTTGCGATTGACGCAGCAAAAAGTGACCGCTATTGTTCGCTCCATATCGAACCGAAAAAATAAATGGGTTCATCGGCCGAAGGGGGCCAGCTTCTGTTCTTCAGGAATGCCAGCCAGGTTCCTGATCTCGGAAGGACGACGTTGAAGCAAGGATTCTTCGGATACTGTCAATTGTTCAGGGAGGTCATCGTGTTGAATAACATCATCGATTCAAGTGTGCGCCTGAGGGTGCTGATAGTGGCGCTGGCCGCCATGTTGCTGGCTGCGGGCCTTTGGCGGCTGCGCGACGTCACGCTGGACGTCATTCCAGAGTTTTCCACCATGTCGCTTCAGGTCAGCACCGAAGCCCTGGGTTTGTCGACTTCTGAAGTGGAGTCGCTCATCACGGTCCCCATGGAAGCCGACCTGCTCAACGGCGTGCCCTGGCTGCGCTCGATCGAGTCTGAGTCAATCACCGGGCTGTCTTCCATCGAAATGTTTTTCGCGCCGGGGACTGACCTCTTGAAGGCGCGCCAGATGGTGCAGGAGCGTTTGGTCCAGGCACACGCCTTGCCCAACGTGTCAAGCCCGCCCATTTTGATGCAGCCGATTTCATCGGCCAGCCGCATCTTGAACATCGGCCTGAGCTCCAAATCGGTCTCACTGATCGATATGTCGGTGCAGGCACGCTGGAACATTGTGCCCCGCCTGGTGGGTGTGCCGGGTGTGGCCAACGTCTCCGTGTGGGGCCTGCGCAACCGCCAATTGCAGGTGCAGGTCGACCCCGCACGTCTGCACAGCAAGGGTGTGACGCTGGAGCAAATTGTCAAGACGGCGGGTGAGTCGGTCTGGGCCTCGCCCCTGACTTTTTTGAATTCGTCCACGCCCGGATCCGGCGGCTTCATCGACACCCCGAATCAGCGGCTGGGCGTGCGCCACATATCACCGACGATTTCCGCCGAGAGTTTTGCCAAGGTCCCCGTTTTTGGCACCACGGTGGCGCTGGGCGAAGTCACCACCGTTGTGGAAGACAGCCAGCCACTCATTGGCGACGCGATTCTTAAGGATGGCCCGGGCCTGATGCTGGTCGTCGAAAAATTCCCTGGCGCCAACACCATCGAGGTGACGCGCGGTGTCGAAAAGGCGCTAGCTGAGTTGCAGCAGGGCCTCAAGGGAGTCGAAATTGACACATCGATCTACCGGCCGGCGAGTTTCATCGAGCGCGCAGAAAAGAATCTGGCCATTGCCATCACGGTCGCCTATGTTCTTTTGCTGGTGGCCCTGTTCACGTTGATGGGCAGCTGGCGCGCGGCGCTGGTGGCGGCGCTGGCCGTGCCACTGTCTTTGTTTGCCGCCGGTTTGGTGCTGCACATGCGTGGCGTCAACGTCAACATGATGGTCGTGGCAGGCCTGCTCCTCGCGATTGTCGTGGTGGTGGATGACGCGGTGCACGATGTGGGGAACATATTGCGGCGGCTGCGCCAGACGCGGGATGACGGGAAAAACGTACCCACCGTCAGCTTGATCATTGCTGC
>JANNYX010000238.1:0-1856 GCA_031410295.1 Rhodoferax sp. | reverse complement strand
GCAGCACCGCCGCCGACACCAGCAAGGTGCCCAATGCGTCGGCCACCGCCGCATCGAGCGGCACGGACCTGAACGGACGCGCCGCGCAGTACGCCGCGCGCAACGTGCGCGACAACCTGGCGGCCTTCGTGAGTGGCCTGGACAACTGCGGCGCCGGCGCCGTGCGCTTCGACAATGGCCGCGTCACATCACCCACATCGACGCGCAGCTTCGATGACGTGGTGGCCCTGGCCTACGCCAACCGCATCCAGCTGTGGAGCGACGGCTTCTACCGCACGCCCAAAATCCACTACGACAAAACCACGCTGACCGGCCGGCCGTTTTATTACTTCGCTTACGGCGCCGCCTGCACACAGGTGGCCATTGACACCCTCACCGGCGAGAGCCGCGTGCTGAAGGTCGACATCCTTCACGACGTCGGCCGCTCCATCAACCCGGCCATCGACATCGGCCAGATTGAAGGCGCTTTCGTCCAGGGCATGGGCTGGCTCACCACCGAGCAACTGGTGTGGAACGACCAGGGCCTCTTGACCACCCACGCCCCCAGCACCTACAAAATCCCCACCGCGGGCGACGTGCCACGGCACTTCAAAGTGGCGCTGTGGCCCGACCCCAACCCCGAGGACAACGTGTTTGGCAGCAAAGCCGTGGGCGAGCCGCCCTTGATGTTGTGCATGAGTGTGTATGAGGCGCTGCGCGACGCCATCGCCCAGGCGCGGGGAGATGGGCGGGCGGTGCGTTTGGCTGCACCGGCAACGGCCGAGAATGTGTTGAAGGCGCTGGGACCTTGACACTGGGATGCCACAATGGAGCCGATAGCCAGCGAAGGCGAATCCACGGGAGAACGCACTTGATTGATTCCGCCACCATTGCAACCGCCGTAGAAACTTTGACAAAGGCTGCGCCCGATGCAGAGCAAATTCTGCTGTTTGGCTCATATGCTTGCGGCCAGCCCAATGAAGATTCGGACTTGGATTTTTTAGTCATTGCGCCTGCTGTAGAAAACCGCGCCAAAGAAATGGTTCGCCTTCGTCGGGCATTGCGACCACTTCGCGTGCCTGTCGATGTACTGGTGTATTCCCGGGCTGAGGTAAATCAATGGGGCCATCAGCCCGGCACCGCTCTTTACTGGGCGCTGCGTGAAGGCCAGGTAATGCATGGCTGAGGCCTTCGATAGCAGGCCAGTATTCGAGTTGCTGCTTGCCGCTGCGATGCAGGATTTCGCTGCCTGCCAGCTACTTTGCGGCAGCTCAGGTATTGGCGATGCCGTGGTGGGATTCCACGCTCAACAATCGGTTGAAAAATCGCTCAAGGCGGTTCTGAGCGCCAACAGGGTCGAATTCCGCCGCACGCACGACCTGGCTTTATTGCTGGATTTGCTGGAAGACCACAAACTGCCCACACCACCCGAGGCAGATTGGCTAGATGAGCTGAACCCTTATGCGGTAGAGGCCCGATACGGAACCATCAGTCCCAGCGGGCTTGATCGCGCCCGTGTTTTGCAGGCGGTTGAACAGGTGCTTGCCTGGGCGATGCGGCTCACTAAAGCCTTGCCGAAGGCATGACCTCCCAAGAGTTAATCGAATGCGAACTCGATCGGCCAGGGATTCACGAATTCTTCCGTGGCGAAGTGAGCAAAGTCTTTGGCGACGAAGGCGCGCGGCGTGAACACGTCGCCGCGATGGAGAATATCGGCGCGGCGCTGCATAGGCATTTGCATGGCACGGCCAGCCAGCCACAGCTTCAGCATATTGCATAACCATTGCCGAACTTAATTTTTCGCGCTTTATTTTGAACAACAAAAACCTCCTCTCCCTCCTGGTCATCCCTTTCGCTGTTGCCATCGCCGCTTTGGC
>JANNYX010000237.1:0-2036 GCA_031410295.1 Rhodoferax sp. | reverse complement strand
TATATTTATTATAGCATCAATAACGGCTTAGATAGCGTAACATGGAATCGACAAGTTGCCCAATCTTCCCAACCCTGCCCTTCCCAACCCTGCCTTCGCAGCACTGCCCATGCCCGTCACTTCGCCCTCCCGCCACAGGGTGCCTGACCAGCACGGCGTCAACCTTTTCACCAGCGACCCACAACTCGCCGCACTGCTGAAAATCTACCTGCCGGGTGATTTGTTTGACCACCTCTTACCGCATCTGACACAACTGGGCAAACTTGCAGGTGGCGTGCTGGACACCCTGGCGCAGACGGCGGACCACAACCCGCCCGTGCTTGAGCACCGCACCCGCGCTGGGCTGGAGGTGCAACGCATCGTCAAACACCCGGCTTATGTAGAGCTTGAGCGGGTGGCGTTCAGCCAATTTGGCCTGGCCGCGCTGTCGCACCGGGGTGGTGTTCTGGGCTGGCCCAAGGCCATGCCGCCCGCAGCGAAATACGCCTTCACCTATTTGTATGTGCAGGCCGAGTTCGGTGTGTGTTGCCCGCTCTCGATGACGGACTCGCTCACACGCACGCTGCGCAAGTTTGCCGCGCCGGAACTGGTGGAGCGCTTTTTGCCGCAACTCACCGCCACTGACTTTGACGAGCTTTACCAAGGCGCGATGTTCATGACCGAGCAAGCGGCCGGCTCCGACGTGGCGGCCACTGAAACACGCGCGGTGCCCCGCGCCGTGCAGGCTGCCCAGGACCCTGACGGCGATAGTGACGGAAATTGGCAGCTGTTTGGCGACAAATGGTTTTGTTCCAACCCCGACGCCGACTTGGCCATGGTGCTGGCGCGGCCCGCAGGGGAAGACGGCAGTTCGCAGCCGGGCATCAAGGGCCTCTCGCTTTTCCTGCTGCCCAAACAGCTGGCCGACGGCTCGCTCAATGCCTACCGCATCGTGCGCTTGAAAGACAAACTCGGCACCCGCTCCATGGCCAGTGGCGAAATCCAATTGAACGGCGCGCGCGCCTGGCTGGTCGGTGAGCCCGGGCGTGGTTTCGTGCAGATGGCCGACATGATCAACAATTCGCGCCTCTCCAATGGTGTGCGCGCCGCCGGGCTGATGCGCCGCGCCGTCAGCGAGGCGCTGTTCGTCGCCCGCGAACGCCAGGCCTTTGGCAAGCGCCTGATCGACATGCCGCTGATGCGCCGCCAGTTGCTCAAATTGATGTTGCCGATGGAGCAGGCGCGCAGCATGGTATTTCAGACCGCTGCGGCCCTGCACGCATCCGACAGTGGTGACGCCGCTGCGCATGAGGCGGCCTACCCGCTGGTGCGCATCCTCACCCCGTTGATCAAATTCCGTGCCTGCCGCGACGCCCGCAAGGTCACCGGCGACGCCATGGAAGTGCGCGGCGGCTGCGGCTACATCGAAGACTGGTCCGACGCCCGGCTGCTGCGCGACGCGCACCTGGGCTCGATCTGGGAAGGCACCAGCAACATCGTCGCGCTCGACGTGTTGCGCGCCATCCAGCGTGAAGGCTCGCTGCCCGTATTGCGCGCGCATCTGGAAACATTGCTGGGGCAGACGCCGCTGCACGACAACGCCCGCGCCGTTTTCACCCGCAAACTCACCCGCGTATTGCACCGTGCCGAAAGCGTGGCGGCGCTCGGCAAAGACGGTGACCACCTAGCGCGCAGTGTGGCCTCGAGCCTCTACCACCTGACCAGCGCCATTGCAATGGCCTGGGAGGCCGGTCAAAGCCAGTCGAGCCGACGCATGAAACTGGCGCAGCTGGTCGTGGTGCATCGTTTGTTGCCACAAGACTTGCTGGCGGTGTCTGCCGCGGACGATGGCGCGATGGAGATTCTGGATGAGTCGCCTGGCGAAACTCGGGTGACGGTGGAAGAGGTCAATTTGTTTTAGAACTTATCCGTAAATAATATTTATGTCCAGCTTGATCTTTCTGAACGCCATGATCGATGCCGCCAAGTGGTTTAGCGCCAGGAAGCTGCGATCAAGCTTCTCGTATCGCACCAGTAGCTTGCGAAACCGATTGAAC
>JANNYX010000236.1:0-2662 GCA_031410295.1 Rhodoferax sp. | reverse complement strand
CCATGGAGACCGGCTACCAGCGCGGCCGTATCCAGGACGAGTCCATGCATTACGAGATGCTCAAGCACACGGGTGAGTTGCCCATCGTGGGCGTCAACACCTTCCGCAACCCGCATGGCGATGCGGTGCAGGACAAGCTGGAGCTGGCGCGCTCGACCGAGGATGAAAAGCAGAGTCAGCTTAAGCGCTTGAACGACTTCCACGCGCGCAATGCTGCCGCTTCGCCCGCGATGCTGAAAAAACTTCAGCAAACCGTGATCGACAACGCCAACGTGTTTGAAGTGCTGATGGAGGCGGTGCGTATCTGCTCGCTCGGGCAGATCACCAACGCTTTGTTTGAAGTGGGTGGGCAGTACCGGCGGAACATGTAGACCCGCGTACAGGTCAACGCCTTGCCGATGGGGCGCTTTGCAGGGCCCGTTCCAGAACCAGCTTGTCCAGTTTGTCCTTTTCGCGTGATGTTTGTTTGGTTTTAAGCAAACCCTCAAGGGTCAGCGTGCGCACGGGCACACCGTCCAGGTCAACTGTCACTGCATAGGGCAATAGCGATTCGTAACTTTCACCACAGGCGTTGAACATGACATCGACCACAAATTCATCGATCACGCGGATGGTGTTCGCTTCTAAAAACCAGGCTGGCTCCAGGTCTTTCGCGGCTTTGTCAGGCAGGAGCATGAGCGCCCGTTGCGCGCGGATGCCTTGTTCGAGAGTGGGCGGCAACAACACGTCGATATCAACGGTGCCTCGCTGATAGCCCAGCGCAAACAGGGCAAATCCGCCGATGAGGAGGTAGTCCACGTTTTCCCTGTGGAACGCGCTCAAAACGGTTTTGAGGTCTTCCAACAGCGCCGGGCGTGCCACCTTTGCGTTGCCAGAGTCTCCAATCGACTCTGGGAAGAAACCATCCGGATCCGGATTGTCAACCACGGTTCAACGGGCCTGTGACCGCAGCTCGTTGTTGCGGGCAACCACCCAGACAATTCCAGCGATTTTCTGGGCGTCAGCCTGGTCATGGGACTTGAATCGGTACACGCCCTGTTTGAGTCCGGTGCTTGAAAACGCCGCGAGCGCCTGACCGGTGCGCAGATGAACGTCGGCCATCCGCAGCGCATCTGCTGAAGGAAGCCTGCTGACAATGGGCATTTGACGGCCTACGGTTCTCATCATGAGGTCACTTTAATCCATCGTCCAACGACAGGCAAATTGCTTCCCGGATCAACCGCCCTGGTGTGGCCGCTTGCCCGGGTTTTTCTTGTTGTTGGTGGAGCTGCCGCGCTCCAGGCTGATTTTTTGGCCTTTGGGGCTGGTGTAGGTGACACCTTTGGGCGCTGCGGGGCGGGGGGTTGCCTTGCGTTGGGCTTCGGTGCGGGGGGCTTGTGCCATGGGGTTTCTCCGTGAGAATGGTAAAACCCTGCATTATCCCGCAGACTTGATGCCAATCCCCTGCTTCCTACCTTGCTTCCTTGACTCACCAACCGCCATGGCCAACCTCACACCCCTTGAAATCGCGCAGTACCACGAGCAGGGTTACCTCGTCCCGAACTTCCGCCTTTCCGCCGCACGTATCAACGGCCTGCGCGAAACGCTGGACCAACTGATCCGCGACAACCCCGGCGTGCGGCCCGAGAAACTTGTGAGCGCGCATACCGTGGGCAAGGATGGTGGCAAAAACGACGAAGGTGTGAAAGGCAGCCAGGCATTTCTGGACCTGGCGATGGAGCCGCAGATCCTGGACCTGGTCGAGCAGCTCATCGGGCCCGACATCATCCTGTGGGGTTGCCACGTCTTCTGCAAACCGGCGGGCGACGGGCAGGAGACGCCGTGGCACCAGGACGGCCACTACTGGCCGATGCGCCCGCTGGCCACCTGCACGGTGTGGGTGGCGCTGGACGAATCGACGGTGGAGAACGGTTGCCTGCGGGTGATTCCAAAATCACACGCGGCGAAATTCACCCACCCGCATCTGCTGGAAGACCGGACCGATCTGGTGCTGAATCTGCGCACCCAGAACGATGCGTTTGATGAACGGGACGCGGTGGATTTGCAGTTGCAGCCGGGTGAAATGTCCATGCACGACGTTTTCATGATCCATGGCGCGGCGGTGAACCATTCGACCCAACGGCGCGCCGGGGCCGCGCTGCGTTATATGCCGGGCACTTCGGTGTTTGAGCGCAACCTGAACCCGGTAGATGGCAAATCCGGCGTAACCACTGCCTTCGCCACCCGTCCCCTGTGGTTGCTGCGCGGCGAGGACAAAACCGGGCGCAATGACTTTAAAGTAGGTCACTATTAAAATAATAGCAAACTATTGATATTATTAGACGGCCTATTCGAGATTTGATTGAGTTGTTTTGAAATCGATCGGCTGGAGCCCGTTTTGGCTGCGATTTTCAAACCCGATGGTCTTTATTGCGCTGACCGCAGCGGCAAATTCAACAGCAAATTCTGCGGCTTGAGCTTGATGAGTTTGTCGGCCGTCATCGCCAACCCGAGGTACACCGGTTTCCCCGCCACGTCCGCCCGCATCTCCTGCGGGTCGGCGAAGGTGAGGCGAAACAGGCTCACCAGGCGCTGCAGGCGCGCGGGTTCCACCGGGCGGTCTTCATAGAGGTCGTTGAGCAGCTTGGAGGACTCCACATCCAGCCCGACATGCCAGCGCCAG
>JANNYX010000235.1:0-2350 GCA_031410295.1 Rhodoferax sp. | reverse complement strand
TACAACGATGAACGCGTAGACGAACAGCCCCCAGGAGCCAAACGAGACACCCCAACCAAGAAGCAACAAGGCGACTGACGCGTACATTGGATTGCGACTGTAGCGATACAGCCCGACGGTTACCAGCTTCTCGGGCGGCGCCCACGGAGCGAGGGTTCCCTTGCCCGGGACGTAGAAGTCTCGAACGCACCAGAGCAGCGCGATGACTCCGGACGCGACGAGGAGAAGGCCAAGCGGCTGGGTCAAATGAGTGCGCTCGGTACACCAAAGCCAAGCCGCAGGAATAACGAAGGCGACCATGCCAGGCAGTGCGATAAACGCGATCAGGGATCGTGTGAACATGGCTCCTGCGACCCCGGCACTAGCGCAATGCACAACGCAAAACCTGCGGGGATATTTTGGGTGCGGCGGAATAATCTGGACACAAAAACCCCATGAAGTGGCGCCTGGACTGGGTTTCAGCTGAAAAAGAACATGTCCGAAAACGGCTAGTAAAGTCGTTTCTGCGACGTATCATTATCCCATGACCAACGTCGAATCGCTGCAAACGGCGCAAGAATCCAAAGCCCTGGACGCGACCCACGCCGACGCCTGTTACCTTGCGCTCAAGGCCCGCGATGCGCGATTTGACGGCCGCTTTTTCACCGGGGTCACCTCGACCAAAATCTACTGCCGCCCGGTCTGCAAAGTCAGAGCGCCCAAAAAAGAAAACTGCCGCTTCTTTGACCATGCGGCGCAAGCTGAAAGCGCCGGCTTTCGCCCGTGTCTGCGCTGCCGTCCGGAGCTGGCGCCGCAGGTGCTGCATTGGTCGACCCAGGACGCCAGCGCCATGTTGTCGCAGCAGGCGGCGCGTTTGCTGGACGACCTGGAGAGCTGGCCCCCACGCTCGCCCACTGCGTGTGGCTCCCTGCCCCCCGAGGGGGCCGCATTTTGGCTTCGCCGCTCTTCGAGAACGCTTGGGGCGGCCCGGCGCGAAAGCAGTGGCGTGCGTGCCAGCGGCTGTGAAGGAAGCCGCATCGAAAAATTGAGCCAACGCCTGGGCATCAGCGACCGCCATTTGCGGCGCATTTTCGAAGCGCAATTTGGCGTCTCACCCCTGCAATACCTGCAAACGCGGCGACTGCTTGCGGCCAAACAATTGCTCACCGACACCGACTTGCCGGTGACACAGATCGCGTTGTCCAGCGGTTTTGCCAGCGTGCGGCGTTTTAACGCAGCCTTTGTCGGGCATTACAAATTGAACCCGACGGCACTGCGGCGCGCTGGCGCCAGCCGCGCGATGGTCCTGTCAGGCAGCATTGGCGCGGCCCAGGGCGCGACGGTGCGGCTGGGTTACCGGCCACCCTACGACGTGGCGGCGATGCTGGCGTTTTTGCAGAAGCGGGCCATTGGGGGCGTGACGGTGATTGATCAAGCGGCGGCGCGCGGGCGGGGCGGAACGATTCGCACCACCTTGAGCTTGGGAAATGCAAATGGCGTCAACGGTGTCACCGGTGTCTATGGCCTCGATGGCGGCGTGGGCAACGATGGCAGCGCGGGCAGCGACAGAAGCTTTGGCCTCGTGGCCGAGCGCGCCGCCGGGATCGGCGCTGTCCGCGCGGGTTGGCTCACGGCATCGTTCGATGAAGCGAATTCGCAGGTGCTGGTGACAGTGAGCGATTCACTGCTGGACGCCTTGCCGCTGGTGATTCGCCGGGTGCGCCATTGGCTGGACCTGGACGCCGACCCGGCGGCCATCCATCAGGTGATGCACAGCCGCTTCCCCAACGGCGAAGGTCTGCGCGTGCCGGGAAGTCTGGACGGCTTCGAGCTGGCCGTGCGCGCAGTGCTTGGTCAGCAAATCACGGTGGCGGCGGCGTGCACGCTGGCGCAGCGGCTGGTGGATAAATTTGGTGCGCCCATCAAGACGCCGTTTGCGGACCTGACGCGGCTCTTTCCGTCAGCGGAAGTGTTGGCCGGTGCCAGTGGTGATGCCTTGGGCCGCCTGGGCATCGTCAAACAACGCCAGGCGGCGATTGTGGCCATCGCACAGGCCGTGGCGAGTGGGCGCATCGTGCTGCACGCGGGCGCAGACGTGCCGGCGACGATGGTGGCGCTCAAAGAGTTGCCCGGCATCGGCGACTGGACGGCGCATTACATCGCCATGCGCGCGTTGCGCTGGCCGGATGCGTTTCCCGCTGGCGACGTGGCACTGCACAAAGCGCTGGGCGTGTTGGGTAACAAATCCGCAGCAAAAGACGTGGAAACCATGTCGCAGGCCTGGAAGCCGTGGCGCAGTTACGCGGTGGTGCGGGCCTGGGCAACTTTGTAGCCGGAATTCTCGTTGTTAATATATTTTATTAGTATTTTA
>JANNYX010000234.1:0-8281 GCA_031410295.1 Rhodoferax sp. | reverse complement strand
GGACGTCCGGCCGATCGATGATGACGAGCGCGACGCCCGTGGCCGGCCCGGCCGCAGTGGCAGCCGGGAAGTCGAGCCGAACGAGACTCTGCTCGGCCGGCTGGGCGCTGTCGGTCGGCGCGGCCTGGGTCACACGGTCCTCCGTCCGGGAAACGCGCTCACAGTAGCACAAAACAAAGCCGCCGCCCGCTGGCCCAAAGGCCTTGCTCGCCTGTGGGTAGCGAGCCAGCGCAACATGGTGCGCATGTCAAAAATGAGCCGCATGGAAGTTTGCGACAACAGCGGCCACAACGTGCACCGCGACCGCCCCGACCTGGTCGTCAAAGCCGTGCTCAACGTGATGAAAGCCGCGCGTTATCTGGTCGATCAAAGCCAGCGTCGTCTGTTCTGATTCCATTTCAAATCATTACTGTAGGGTGTTGCACCTCCTAGCCGTGCTGGAGCACTGTCGTCGTCGGTGCGCCTACTACACCAATGATTTAGAAATGGAATGCGCACCTTGGCGCGGCGGCCAGATCGCGCCACCGCCAGGGCTGAGCACGGGCTAAGGCCCTAAGCTGCCGGGTTCATCCGCGAGAATGCAGCCATGAGCATTGACGCGACGATCTACACGCTTCCCAAAGTCGACTGCCACTGCCACATCCTGGACCCGGCGCGTTTTGCCTATGGCGACGACGTGCCCTACCGCCCGGCGGGGCAAGAAACCGGTTCCGCCGACTATTTTGCGCAGGTGCTGGACGCCTACCACGCCCGCCATGCCTTGCTGGTCGAACCCAATTCAGGTTATGGGCCGGACAACCGCTGCCTGCTTGATGCGATTGCGCACGGCCAGGGCCGCTTCAAGGGCATCGCCGTGGTCGCCAATGACGCGCCCTTGTCTGAGCTTGAGGATTTGAAGGCGCAGGGCATCGTCGGCATCGCTTTCAACGTCTCCCTCTATGGCCGCAGCCATTACGCCAACATCAAGCCGTTGCTCGAACGCCTGGCGCAGCTTGAGATGTTCGCCAACGTGCAGGTGCAGGACGACCAACTCGCCGCCCTGGCGCCGATGCTGCAAACCATCGGCGTGCAAGTGTTGATAGACCATTGCGGTCGACCGGATGTCACGCGCGGGCTGGACACGCCGGGCTTCACAGCGCTGCTGGGCTTGGCCGACAAGCAACGCACGGTGGTCAAAATTTCAGGATTCGCCAAGTTTTCAAAGCAGGAATTCCCGTTCGCCGACACGCAGCCTTTTGCCAGTGCGCTGCTGCAGGCGTTTGGCCCAGATCGCTGCCTGTGGGCGTCTGACTGGCCGTTTCTGCGTGCCACCACCCGGCTGGACTATGGCCCGCTTTTGCAGCTGTTTGCGGCCGCCGTCCCCGACGCGACTGCGCGCCAGAAAATTCTGTGGGAAATACCGATACGCCTTTTTGGCTTCGCACGGCAAACTTCAGCGCCCGGCAATTGATGCTTGGCTCTCAGGCCAAAAATGTCATTTTGCTATTGTTTTCATCCTATTTTAGATTATTTTTTAATCTAATATACTCCTAATATAGTAGCACACTAGTGATATTATTAGACGGCCTATATTGAATTTTAATAAGCAAAAATTAGTCTAAAAAATATCAAGTGACGTCGATCCCCGATTCCTTTTTCCAAAATTACGCCGAAGCGCGCGCCAAATTCCTCGACGCGGCGTTAGCGGGCGGTTTGCCAGTGACTTCCTACGTGCATCCGCTGCGCGGTCGTGACCAGGAGGTGCTGGCCCTGGATACCGTGCTGGTCGGCCCGCGCAATGCGAAAAATATCGCCATCCTCAGCAGCGCCGTGCACGGTGTCGAAGGGTTCTGCGGCTCCTGTGTGCAGGTGCAAGCGTTGCGTGACGCCGGCTGGCGCGGCTTGGCCGGCGGTTCACCGGGCCAGGCTGGCGCCGACGGTGTGGCGGTGCTGTTTTTGCATGCGGTCAACCCCTGGGGCTTTTCGCACCTGCGCCGGGTGACCCATGAAAACGTCGACCTCAACCGCAATTTTCTCGACTTCACGCAGGCTCTCCCTGAAAACGCTGCCTACCGTGAGTTGCATGCGCTGCTGCTGCCGGCCAGCTGGCCGCCCGGCCCAGAGATTCAGCAACAGGTGCAAGCGTACATCGCGGCGCGCGGCATGAAGGCCCTGCAAGCGGCGGTATCGGCCGGTCAATACGAGTTCCCGCACGGCATTTTTTATGGCGGCACGACAGCCACCTGGAGCAATCTCACCCTGCGCCAGGTTCTGCGTGACTATTGCGCCAGCGCCGAGCACATTGGCTGGGTTGACCTGCATTCGGGCCTGGGCCTGCCGGGCGTTGGTGAACGCATCTACTCGGGCCACAGCGACGACGCCGGCAACTACGCACGCTGTGTCAACTGGTGGGGCAACGCCGGCGCCACGCCGATCACGCGTCTGGACGACGGCAGCACCTCGTCGTCAGAGCTCAACGGCAACATGCGCCACTGCATCAACACCGAACTGGCGCACGCCAAAGTGACTAAGATCACGCTGGAGTTTGGCACGGCGCCCGCGCTGCAGGGTCTGCAGGCCCTGCGCGCCGAGCAATGGCTGCAAATGCACCCCGAAGCACCCGCGGCACAGGCAGCAGCCATCAAGCAGGCGCTGCGCGACTTCTTCTACGTCGACACGGACACCTGGAAAACACAGATCGTGCAGCAGGGCGTGCAGGCGCTGGCGCAGATGGTGTCCGGGCTCGCGGCCCAGCAAGCCCTACCGGTACATGTAGGCGCGTGACCAGGGCGTCGGGTTGAGGCGCTCCTGCGCTCCGGCCTTGCACGCCAGCACCTGGTAAAGCGAGACCCAGTTTTGCTCAAACGCGTGGGCGCAACCGGCCAGGTAAATGCGCCAGATGCGCCAGGTTTTTTCATCCACCAGGCGGCGCAACGACTCTGATTGCGCTTCAAAATTCTGCGACCACTGCCAAAGCGTGCGGGCGTAGTGGCGGCGCAGGCATTCCACGTCCAGGGCTTCGAGCCCGCCACTTTGCATCTCCTGCAGCGCCAGGCTGATGTGGGGCAATTCACCATTCGGAAAGACATATTTGTCGATGAACTCGCCAGCGCCCAGCGGCGTGCTGCCGCTGCCGGGGTCGGTCGAGGTGATGCCATGGTTCATCACCAGACCGCCGTCTTTAAGCAGGCTGTGGATCTTCGTAAAATAAGCGCCCAGGTGCTTGAGGCCAACGTGTTCAAACATGCCGATCGACGTGATCTTGTCAAATGGTCCGTCGCTGGTCTTGAGGTCCCGGTAATCGAGCAGGCGGATATCGACGCGGCTGTTCAAGCCCGCTTGCGCCACCCGTTCACGCGCCAACTGGTACTGGTTCTCTGACAGGGTCACACCCACCACTTGGGCGCCGTAGTGTTGCGCCGCGCGAATCGCCAAAGCGCCCCAGCCGCAGCCAATGTCCAGCAGCAACTCGTCCTTTTTCAACATGAGTTTGGTCAACACGTGGTCAAGCTTGGCCAATTGGGCCTCGGCCAGGGATTCGGCGTTGCCCGGGTAATAGGCGCAGGAGTACACCATCCGGGGATCGAGCCACTGCTGGTAAAACGCGTTGCTGACGTCGTAGTGGTGCGCAATGGAGGATTTGTCCAGGGCTTTGTTGTGCCGCACCGGGTTGAACAAACGCGCAAATTTTCCCGGTCCCGCATTGCCTTCGGCCGCCAGGCGCATCGCCACTTCAACAATGTCGGAGACACTGCCACCCACGTCAAAATGGCCGTTGACATACGCTTCGGCCAGGTTGTCGAGGCTGGGCCTGAGCAAAAAACTCAGCGCCTTGGCGTTTTTCACCTGCAGGCTGACCCGCGCGCCCGGCCCCAAGTCGATACTTTTGCCGTTCCACAACAAGAGGCGCAGCGGGATGTTGGCACGCGCCGGCAGGCTGCCCAAAAGGTGTCTGAGCGCGCCGTCGATCCGGCCTCTGTCTGGCTCATTGGCCGGAAAGTCGTTTATCGGCTGGAGGTTGGCTTCTTGACCCATGGTGCTACCGATGCTAGTAAAAAATCGGCAGCAAATCAATCCCCCGCCCGGTTGACCTGCATCAAAACGGGGCGCAAACTGTGGTCTCACAATCAGTGATCTTTACAAATTTTGACGCACAGGAGGCCGCCATGTTCAAGAACATTTGCATTGCCACCGACGGCTCCGCCGCCTCAGACCACGCGGCGGCGCTGGCTGTGGGCCTGGCGCGCGAGCACGGCAGCCGGGTGACGGCGGTCTATGTGATCGACCCCTACCCGTTCCTGATGGTCGGCGACAGCAACCCGCTCGGCTTCCAGTCCTACATGGCAGCGGCGCAAACTCTGGCCTCAGAAGCCAACGCCAAGGTAGCCGCTTTGGGCCAGGAACCCGGCGAACCGGTTGACATCCAGACCCGGGTCATTGAAGAAGCCGGAGCGGCGGCCGGCATTTTGCGTGCCGCCAAAGCCGAAGGCTGCGACCTGATCGTGCTTGGATCACATGGCAGATCAGGCATACGGCGCCTGATGCTGGGCAGCGTGTCGGGCCGCGTTGTCGCGGAATCGACGGTGCCGGTGTTGGTGACGCGTTAAAGCGGCGCAGCAACCGCCGGCGAGCGGTTTCGGCTCAGTTGAAAATGGTGCGCCCGGCCGACTCACCGGCTGGCTGGAACGGCCCCAGCGGGTTGGTTTGGCGCTCCGTTCGGTCAATTTTTTCTTCGCCGGAGTAGTTGCGAAACAGCACCACCTGGTCATTGACCACAACCATGCCTTCAAAACGCCATCCAGTGATATTGGTGATACGTTTGATGTTCAGAAAGTCCAGCCAGAAGCCACCTTCACGTTTTCTTTGTTCCGAGTTGAAACGGAACACGTAGGCACGGCAGGCCGACTGGGCCTGAATGCAGGCGCGCACGCCGGGATCAAGATCATCCTTCTGGATGGCGGAATAAGGCACCAGGCGACCGACGACTTCAGGGTACGGAATCAAAGTAACGTTGGCACTGGCCTGGGGATTGAAACCCAGCGCCGCCAGCCCATCCAGAGTGGTCTGGTTTGGCACGACCTTCACCAGCGCTTGGCGCGCGCCGTCGAAACTTGAAAACGCGGACGGCGATTCGGTGCTGCTGCTGGGCAGCAACGAAGTGCAGGCAAACTGAAACAGCGACAGACCAAGAAGGCAGAACCGTTTCAAGGTCTGTCGCAATGGTCTACAAACGAAGCCCAGTTCTCGTCCCATTCGGCCATTATTGCCAGAAATTTGCACCAGCGTGATTGGACGCATCGCTCAGGCCACGGCGCTCGAAGCGAACAACGCGTCGATCTGCGAATCGGTGTATGCCAGACCCGCCAGCAACTCGCGTGTGTGTTGGCCCATGCGCGGCGGCTGCAACCGCACACCCAGGCGCTGGCCGGCCATGGTGAAGGGAAAGAGGGTAGTCTTGGCGGTTTGCCCGGCTTTGGCGCCGTCAGTCAGGGTGACGTCGGCCAAGCCGCCGGTGGCGATCAGGTGTTCATCGTCGTACAACTCTTCGGGTTTGCGAATCGGCGCAAACGGCAAGGCGTTGTCCTCGAAGATGGCCGACAAATCGGCCGCGCTGCGATAGGCCAGGCGCTCCCGCAAAACCGGCAACAACTCGGCCCGCAACGCGACCCGCGCGTTGTTGGAGCCATACCGCGGGTCGGCCTTGAGGTCGTCGAAACCGAGCACCTTGCAAAACACATCCCACTGTGCATCACTCACCGCCGAGAGGAAAATCTGCTCGCCATCTTTGACCGTGAAGACGTCGTACACCGCCCAGGCCGAAATGCGGTCGGGCATGGGCGCCGCGGCATGCCCGGTGATGGCGTATTGCAGCATGTGCTGGCCCACGAGAAACACGTTGTTTTCAAACAGCGCGCTTTGCACCTCCTGGCCACGCCCGGTGATGCCGCGCTGGATCAAGGCGCCCAGAGCGCCAATGGCGCCAAACATGCCGCCCATGATGTCGTTCACACTGGTGCCCGCGCGCAGCGGATCACCGGGGCGGCCAGTCATGTAGGCCAGTCCTCCCATCATCTGCACGACTTCATCCAGCGCCACGCGGTGTTCATAAGGCCCCGGCAAAAAACCCTTGTGGCTGACGTAAATGATGCGCGGGTTGACCTTCGACAGCGCGGCAAAGTCCAACCCATATTTGCCCATGGCGCCAGGTTTGAAATTTTCCAGCACCACGTCGGCACTGGCCGAGAGTTTTCGGGCTGCTTCGGCGCCGTCTTTCGAGCGCAAATCAATCGCAATGCTCTTCTTGTTGCGGTTGAACATCGGAAAAAAGCCCGCACCCGAACCCAGCAAATGCCGCGTGCGGTCGCCATCAATCGGCTCGACTTTGATGACTTCGGCGCCCATGTCGGCCAGCACCATGCCACAGGTCGGGCCCATTACCATGTGGGTGAATTCAACCACCTTCAAACCAGCCAGCGGAAGGCTGGCGCTGGGCATGGTGTCGCTCACGCTGCCACCGCCAGGGTTGTATTCAAGGTGTTTGGCAAACCTTCCACACCGGCGTTGATCACGGCGTCGATCACGGCATTGACCAATCGCTGAACCTCAGCGGTCTCCACCTTTTCACGCTGGCCTGCGTCATAGGCGGCGCGGATCCACTGCAGTTTTTGAGCCGTGGGCAGAGTGCGGGCGATGCTTTGCAGGCCGTCGCGCAGACCGACCTCGCGGATGATGGCTTGGCCGAGCAAAGGACTAGGTGCAGAAATGGGTGTCATGGGTTGATTTTAGTAATTCCCAAAAGCATCAAGCACGCGTAAACCGCCGCATGAGCCCCTCGAAGGACATCAACTCCTCCGCCAGTTCACTGGCCATCACGTTGGGGCCGTTGATAAGTTTTTCCACGTCGATCAACTCGCCCTGCTGCATGCGCTCGATCAAAGCAAAATCGGTCGAGGTAAAGAGCCCAATGTTGTCGGCGTTTTGACGGTAGATGCGCTCAAAACTTTCTGTAATCACGAGTCACACACCGGCAAGCGGCTCACTTCGCGCGGTGGTTCAACAGCGCGTCGGCGTACGACTGCCAGCGCGCGTCTTTGCCAACCTCAGAAAACACGCCGGCAGCAGCCTGGTCGGCAACCCACTGCTGTTTGTCGGCGATGGCGGCAGCCATCAATGGCGCAAAGCCGGCTTCTTTTACTGTGTTGGCCGCTTCGCGCATCTCCTCGGCGCGGCGTTTGCCGTGTTGTACCACCCGGCTGAAAAAGTATGCGCCCTGTTTTTCCCAGTCGATGCTGGGGAAGGTCTCCATCAGCGTCGGCAAGACATGATCTTCAACGCCGTAGTGGCGGGCGGTGGCGTAACTTTCGATCACCAGCGCTTCCAAACCTTTGATCATCACGCTGCGGCACATCTTGATGGCGCTGGCCACACCCAACTGGTCAGAGACCGCCCTCGCATCAAGACCCCAGGCGGTGAAACGCGCCGCCAAGGCAGCCGCGCCGGCGCCGCCAAGCAACATCGGCGCCTTGATGCCATACGGCGGAATCGACGTCATCACGCCGGCTTCGACGTACTGCCCGCCAGCCGCTTCAATCACCCTGGCGGCTTCCTGTTTGGAGCCCGGCGAGGCCGAGTTCAAATCCAGAAACAGCGTGCCAGCGCGAAGATGCAAAGCGGCTTCACGCGCCACGGCCACGGTGTTGGAAGCGGTGACGGCCGAGATCAGGAAGTTGGCGTTGCCGCACAGGTCCGCCATCGACGCCGCTACAGAAACAGAAGCACCCCGAGCATGTAATTCGTCGGCCTCAAGTGTTTTTTTCTCCATGAATTTGAGATCCCAGGCCTGCACCGATGCCACACCTGCCTTGAACCTCAAACCCGAGGCGAAGATTTTCCCGACTTCGCCGTACCCAATCAAACCGATGTTGTTGTGCATGTCGACTTCGGGCGTTTACTGCTTTTCGATTTTTGCTCGCGTGATGACGTCGCCCCAGCGCTTGATGTCGTTGGCCAGCACCTCGCCCGCCTGCTCAGGCGTGCTGCCGTGCGCGTCCAGATTGAGTTCGGCCATGCGTTTCTTTACGTCCGGTTGAGCCAGAGCCGCGTTGACTTCGCGGTTCAACCGGGCGATGGTGTCCCTGGGTGTTTTCGCCGGCGCCGCCAGGCCATTCCACGACGACACATTGAAGTTGGCCAGGCTGCCACCGGATTCGCGCGCGGTCGGCACGTCGGGCAGCGCTGCCGCGCGTTTGGCGCCGAGCACGACCAGCGGGCGAATCGCTTTGGAATTGATCTGCCCCATCAG
>JANNYX010000233.1:0-3232 GCA_031410295.1 Rhodoferax sp. | reverse complement strand
GCAGACACCATCATGAAGCGTTTGCCTTCGGTGTTCGAGATTGGCCACAACTTCGCCAATGTGGACATCACCAAAGAGGCGATTCCCGTGGTGACAACGATCCACTACCAGATGGGCGGCGTTCCGACCAATATCCACGGGCAGGTCGTCACCCAGGATGCGGCCAATCAAAGTGTTGTCGTCAATGGCCTGTATGCCGTGGGCGAATGTTCTTGCGTCAGTGTGCACGGCGCGAACCGGCTGGGTACCAATTCACTGCTGGATTTGCTGGTGTTTGGCCGCGCGGCGGGCAATCACATCGTTGAGTTCAACAATAAAAACAAGCTGCACAAGGCGCTGCCGCCCGATGCAGCCCAAGCCACCATCGCACGCCTGGACCGTCTGGACAACGCCAGCAGCGGCGAGTACGCGCAAGACGTCGCCAACGACATCCGCGCCGCCCTGCAGCAACATGCGGGCGTGTTTCGCACGCAGGCGTCGATGGACGAGGGCGTGGTCAAGGTGGCGGCCCTGCGCGAACGGGTGAAAAACATCAACCTCAAGGACAAGTCGAAGGTCTTCAACACCGCGCGCATCGAGGCGCTGGAAGTCGAAAATCTGATTGAAGCCGCACAAGCCACCATCGTCTCTGCCGCGGCGCGGCACGAAAGCCGGGGCGCGCACAGCGTGGACGACTACGCCGACAGCGCCCAATACCCGAACGGCCGCAACGACGACGAATGGCACAAACACACGTTGTGGCACAGCCAGGGCAACCGCCTGTCGTACAAGCCGGTGCAGATGAAACCGCTGACGGTGCAGAGTGTGCCGCTCAAAACGCGCTCGTTCTGAAGACGTCGCGCCAATCACCGACCCCCTGCCTTCCAAGCCAGTTCGACCCATTCAAATCCGAGAAAAACAAATGGCCAAGCGCACTTTCTCCATCTACCGCTACGACCCGGACCAGGACGCCAAGCCCTACATGCAGACCATCGAGGTCGAACTCGACGGCTCCGAGCGCATGTTGCTGGACGCCCTGATGAAGCTCAAGGCACTCGACCCTGCCATCTCGTTCCGCCGCTCCTGCCGCGAAGGGGTGTGCGGCTCGGACGCCATGAACATCAACGGCAAGAACGGCCTGGCGTGCCTCACCAACATGCGCACGCTCACGGGCACCATCGTCCTGAAACCGTTGCCCGGACTGCCCGTCATCCGCGACCTGATTGTCGACATGACGCAGTTCTTCAAGCAATACAACTCGATCAAGCCGTATTTGATCAATGACACCATTCCGCCTGAAAAAGAGCGCCTGCAAAGCCCCGAAGAGCGTGACGAGCTCAACGGCCTGTACGAATGCATCCTGTGCGCAAGTTGCTCCACGGCCTGCCCGAGTTTTTGGTGGAACCCTGATAAATTCGTCGGCCCGGCCGGCCTCCTGCAGGCTTACCGCTTTATCGCCGATTCGCGCGATGAAGCTACGGCAGAGCGATTGGACAACCTCGAAGACCCTTACCGTTTGTTTCGCTGCCACACCATCATGAACTGTGTGGACGTCTGCCCCAAGGGGCTGAACCCGACCAAGGCGATTGGCAAGATCAAAGAGATGATGGTTTTGAGGACTGTATGACCCCCACGCTCGCCACTGCGTGCGCTGCGCTGCCCCCCGCGGGGGCTAATTTTTCTAACGGCGGCCCGGCGAAAAATTGCCTGCTTGAAATGGAACTGATCGATGAACGTGCCTTGAGCAAACTCAAATGGCGCTGCCGCCGGGGATTGCTGGAAAACGACCTCTTCATCGAGCGATTCTTCAAACGCTTTGAAGCCGGCCTGACCCTACACCAGGCCCTTGGCCTCACGCAGCTGATGGAGTTGGGGGACAATGATTTGCTCGATTTGCACCTGTCACGCAAAGAGCTGGAAGACCTTCCCGACGCCCCGCAGGGAGGGGATGCGCAAGAAGTTTTGAAAATGTTGAGAACCGCAAGTTGAAAGGCAAAAAATGAAACTCACCGATAACAGGGCCACGCTGTCGTTCAGCAACGGCAAACCGAGCATCGACCTGCCCGTCTACCAGGGCAGTGTCGGCCCGGATGTGATCGACATCCGCAAGCTGTACGGGCAAACCGGCATGTTCACCTACGACCCCGGTTTCCTCTCGACGGCAGCGTGCGAGTCGGCCATCACCTTCATCGACGGTGACAAGGGCGAGCTGTTGTACCGCGGTTACCCCATCGAACAGCTGGCCACCAATTGCGACTACATGGAAACCTGCCATTTGCTGCTGTATGGAGAGTTGCCTAACGCGCAAGGCAAGGCCAAATTCAGCAAACTGGTCTCCATGCACACCATGGTCAACGAGCAGATGCAGTTCTTCCTGCGCGGTTTCCGCCGCGACGCGCATCCCATGGCCATCATGACCGGCCTGGTCGGCGCGCTGTCGGCGTTCTACCATGACAGCACCGACATCAACAACCCGCAGCACCGCGAGATCGCCGCCATCCGCCTCATCGCCAAGATGCCAACACTGGTCGCCATGGCCTACAAATACACCGTCGGCCAGCCTTTCATCTATCCGCGCAACGACCTGTCCTACGCCGGCAATTTCCTGCACATGATGTTCGCCACACCGTGCGAGCCCTACACGGTGAGCTCGGTGCTGGAGCGCGCGATCGACCGCATCTTCACGCTGCACGCCGACCACGAACAAAACGCCTCCACCTCCACGGTGCGCCTGTGCGGCTCATCCGGCACCAACCCCTTTGCCGCCATCGCCGCGGGCGTGGCCTGCCTTTGGGGCCCGGCGCACGGCGGCGCCAACGAAGCCGCACTGAACATGCTCGAAGAAATCCAGCGCATGGGCGGTGTCGCCAAAGTCGGCGAGTTCATGGAGAAGGCCAAGGACAAAAATTCCGGCGTCAAGCTGATGGGTTTTGGCCATCGCGTTTACAAAAATTACGACCCTCGCGCCAAACTCATGCAGGAGACCTGCAAAGAGGTGCTGGCAGAACTGGGCCTGGAAAACGACCCCTTGTTCAAACTGGCGATGTCGCTGGAGAAAATTGCGCTGGAAGACGACTACTTCGTCTCGCGCAAGTTGTACCCCAACGTTGATTTCTACTCCGGTATCGTGCAACGCGCGATTGGCATTCCGGTGCCCCTGTTCACCGCAGTGTTCGCCCTGGCACGCACAGTCGGCTGGATCGCCCAGCTCAATGAAATGATTGGCGACCCGGAGTACAAAATCGGCCGGCCA
>JANNYX010000232.1:0-2070 GCA_031410295.1 Rhodoferax sp. | reverse complement strand
TGATTGCGCGCAAATGGCAGGATCAAGTCGGTTATTTGCTGGTGGACGAATACCAGGACACCAACGCCACGCAGTACGAATTGCTGAAACTACTCGTGGGCGGCAAACCCGCCAAGGAACCGCGCTTCACTGCCGTTGGCGATGACGATCAAAGCATCTACGGCTGGCGCGGCGCCACGCTGGACAACCTGAAAAGGCTGCCGCTTGACTTCCCGGCGCTCAAAGTCATCAAGCTGGAGCAAAACTACCGCTCGACCGGTGCGATTTTGCAGGCGGCCAACAACGTGATCGCGCCCAACCCCAAACTCTTCCCGAAGAACCTGTGGAGTGATTTGGGCACCGGTGAACCGGTGCGGGTGGTCGATGCCGACAACGAAGAACATGAAGCCGAACGCGCGGTGGCGCGCATTCAGGGACTGATCGCGGGCACGCAGGTGCTGGCCGAGTCACGCAACGCCAGGGATGTGACGGGTGCCGCGCAAACCCAATACAGGGAATTCCGCGACTTTGCCGTGTTGTACCGCGCCAACCACATGGCCAAGCCCTTCGAGAAGGCGCTGCGCAAAGCGCAAATTCCGTACAAGGTTTCGGGGGGCACCAGTTTTTTTGACCGCGCTGAAATCAAGGATCTGTGCGCCTGGTTTCGCCTGTGGATTAACAACGACGACGACCCGGCCTTTCTGCGCGCCGTGACGACACCCAAACGCGGCATCGGCCACCAGACGCTGGAGCACCTGGGCACGTTTGCGTCAAGTTACAAAGTGAGCTTGTTTGAGGCGCTGTTTTCACCCACGCTGGCCAGCCTGGTCAACAAAAAATCGCTTGGCAGCCTGCATGAATTTGGCCGCTATGTGAACGACTTGGAATTCCGCGCGCGCCAGACTATTGGCGCTGACGCAGCAGCAGATTTCCTGCGCGACTGGCTCAAAGAGATCGACTACGAGCAACATCTGCATGACGGTGAGGAGACGGGAAAACTCGCGGCCGCCCGCTGGAGCAATGTGCTGGATTTTTGCGAGTGGATGTCGGCGCGTTGTGGCGGCCAGATCGATGACATGTCGGGCGCCGATGGCATGGGCGCCTTTCAAGGTGAAGTGCGCGAGCTGAAGTCGCTGCTGGAAGTGGCGCAAACCGTGTCGCTGCTGTCCACCATCAGCGAACGCGAGACTGACCAAAACGTCGTCACGCTCAGCACCCTGCACGCCGCCAAAGGCCTTGAGTGGCCGCACGTGTTGCTGGTCGGTGTGAACGAGGGCCTGCTGCCGTTTCGCATGGATCGCGACGCAGCCGACAGCGCCGACCTTGAAACCCGCCTCGAAGAAGAGCGCCGCCTGATGTACGTCGGCATCACCCGCGCGCAGCGAAGTTTGGCGGTGAGCTGGACCAAACGCCGCAAAAAAGGCCGTGACACCGTGCCCGGCCAACCGAGTCGTTTCATTGCCGAGATGGCGCTGGACAAAACCAGCACGCGCGAAGACCCGCGCGCAAAACTCAAAGCGCTGCGTGCCGAGTTTGCCAACAAGGCGCTGGCGGCAGCGAAGGCCGAAGTCGAATAAGTCGCCGACTAGGCTGCCCTTAAAAGCCAGCCCCAGGAAGATCCTGTTTGCTATAATTTATATAGCAATACATTCAATATATCTGTCGGCCTATAGCCATATTTCTTCAGACATTTCAGACCAGTTGCGAAATCCACCCTCCGGCGATGGTCAGCGGAAGGCACAACGCCGACACGCCGTCAGCACTCACAAAACCCACTTTTCGACCTGTTGCGATTACTCATCATTTATTGACAAATGACTATAAATTGCAACATACTCAGGCAATGAAATCGCATTCCAATCCGACGCACAAGCAAGCCGTTCTCGCACTGGCTAAGCAGCGTTCGCTGCTGCGCGCACGAGACCTCGCGGAACATCAACTGCCCACGGTCGTGCTCAGTCGCCTGGTCACCGCAGGCAAGCTCGAAAGAGTGGCACGCGGTGTCTACAGCCTGCCTGGCCGCGCGCTCAGCGAGCACCGCTCACTGGCAGAGGTGGCACTGCGAGTGCCGCGCGGCGTGATCTGTCTGCT
>JANNYX010000231.1:0-7550 GCA_031410295.1 Rhodoferax sp. | reverse complement strand
CACCGGAATGGCGCCCAGGCTCTGGACCGCCAGCAGCGTGGCGTAAAGGCGCGGCCGGTTGGAGCCCACCAGCACCATGTGTTCACCCCGGCGCAAGCCCGCCAGATGCAGCCCTGCCGCGATGTGCGCGACGAGTTCACTCAAGCTGGCCCAGGTCAACGCTTGCCAGATGCCGTATTCTTTTTCGCGCATTGCGGCGTCGTTGGGGCGTGCTGCCGCGTGGTCTAACAGTCGTTGGGGGAATGTGGATTGCATGCGTGAACCAATGGAGGTTTGAGCCTGGATAGAGCCGAATCATAGGGATTAGTTTGACGCCAAGTTGTCGTTTGAATGACAATTGACCGCCTAACGGGTAGGTGTTTTCCCTTCTCTCTCAGAGTACTTACAGACGCCTCATGACAGCCAAGATCTCGATCCTGATGCGCCGCCGGGCCTTGACACCGACAGAGCTTCAAACGATCCCGTGGTTCGCGCTTTTATCCCGGCAACACCAAGACGTGGTCGCCGTCGACCTGCAGGCGGCAGAAACCAGCGCCGGCGAATACGTCTGTCGCACCGGCCGTCCGGTCTCTTATTGGTTTGGCGTGCTGGACGGCATGTTGAAGATGAGCACAGATAACGCCGAGGGTAAAACCATGACTTTCACCGGCATTCCGCCTGGCGGCTGGTTTGGTGAAGGCACCTTGCTCAAACGCGAGGCGTACCGCTACAACATCCAGGCGCTGCGCAAAAGCACCGTGGCTGGCCTGCGCGTGGAGACGTTCCACTGGTTGCTGGACAACTCCATCGCCTTCAACCGGTTGGTCATGAACCAGTTGAACGAGCGGCTGGGCCAGTTCATCGCCGCGCGCGAGATTGACCGCCTGAACAACCCCGATATCCGCGTCGCACGCAGCCTGGCGGCTTTGTTCAACCCGGTGTTGTTCCCTGCGGTGGGCAGCGT
Organism: Rhodoferax sp.; assembly: GCA_031410295.1. Lineage (GTDB taxonomy): Bacteria > Pseudomonadota > Gammaproteobacteria > Burkholderiales > Burkholderiaceae_C > JANYCG01. Next base: position 6,607 of record JANNYX010000231.1, on the reverse strand, counting down.
CTTGCGCATCACGCAGCAGGAACTGGCCTACCTCGTGGGCCTGTCACGCCAGCGGGTGAACGACGCGCTCAACACCCTGCACGCGAAAGGTTTGATTGAAATTCAATACGGCGGACTTCGGGTCATCAGCCTTGATATGTTACGAACAATAAAATTCTGAGATTTATAGCCATTAAGGCCGTCTAATATATTACATTGTGTGCTATATTTAACATATCGTATTTGATTATATTAAATATAAAACAATTATAAAAATACAAATACAACGGAAATTTTAGCATTTTTCACTGCGCGCTGGAAACACAGCAGGCCGCTTTGCCTGAAACGCCGCCAACCCTTCGGCAAAACACACGCCGCTCAGCAGCTCGCGCTGGCGGCTGGCCTCGTAGGCCAACTGCCCGGCCAGGGTGTTCGCTTCGGCGGCGCGGTACAAGGCGCGCGTCTCCAGCGCCGAATGCGCCGGCAAGGCGGCCAGGCGTTTTGCGACGCTCAACGCTTCTGCCGCGAGTTGGCCGTCCGCCACACAGGCCCAGATCAGTCCCCATTGAGCCGCCTTTTCCGCGCTGAGGCGTTCACCCAGCAGCGTCAAACCCAGCGCCCGGGCGTGGCCTACATGGCGTGGCAGGCGCCAACTGGCGCCCATGTCGGGCACCGCGCCCAAGGCTGGCACGAAGGGCAGGTAAAAGTAGGCGCTGCGGGCAGCCATGACGATGTCGCCCGCCAAGGCCAAGCCGAAGCCGCCGCCGACCGCCGGGCCGTTGATGGCGCACACCACCGGCACGGGCAGATCGTGCAGGCCCTGGATGATCGGGTTGGCGGCTTTTTCCATCATGTCGCCGACTTGCTTGCCCAGGCTGGGTTTGCCTTGCGCTGCGGCGCCGCTTGCCCAGTCAGCCACCTGGTCCAGATCAGCGCCAACGCTGAAGGCCTTGCCACGTGCCGTGAGGATCAGGGCGCGAATGCGGGTGTCGTCACGCACACGTTGCAGCGCGTCCCACAGGTCTTGCTGGATGGCCGTGGTGATGGGGTTCAGCCGCGCCGGCTCGTTCAGGGTCAAGGTGGCGATGCCGTCTGCATCGACGTCAAACAAGGTGCCGGTTTCGTTGCTCATGGCTTGATTCCTTTCTTGATTTTTTTCCATTTCCACATCAACGCTGTAGTAGGCGCACCGACGATGACAGTGCAATATGCCAATACGGCACGGCAAGAAGGTGCAACGCCCTACAGCGTTGAAGTGGGAATGGAATTACATCCTCTTCGCCACTTCTTCGAGCATGACCTCGGTGGCGCCGCCGCCGATTGTCAAAATCCGCGCGTCGCGCACCATGCGCTCAATCGGTGTGCCAATCATGCAGCCGGTGCCGCCATGCAGTTGCAGGCAGGTGTGCACCACTTCCTGCAGAGTCTCGGCGGCAAAAGCCTTGAGCATGGAGACTTCACGCACCACATCTTTGCCCTCATCGACCATTTGCGCGCATTGGTAGGTCAGTGCGCGCACCGCTGCTGTTTTAGAGGCGGCCCAGGCCAGTTTGTTGCGCACCACTTGCTGGTCCCACAAAGACTTGCCAAAAGCCTGGCGTTGGTGCGTGTAGTCCACTGTCAGTTCAATCGCCTTGGCACAGGCCCCCGAACTCAAGGCGCCGATCACCAGGCGTTCGTTCTGGAAGGTGCTCATGATGTAGTAAAAACCTTTGCCCTCTTCGCCCAGAAGCGCATCGGGCGGCAGCTTCATGTCGTCAAAATACAGCTCGGCGGTGTCACTGCAACGCCAGCCGTGTTTCTCCAGCTTGCGGGCGATCTTCAGACCGGGGTTGCCGCGTTCGGCGATGAAGAGCGAGATGCCTTTGCTGCCCGGGCGGCCTTGGTTGCCCGTTGTACCGTTGCCTTCAAGGTCGGTGCGCGCCGCCACGATGTAGGTGTCGCCATACACGGCGTTGGTGATGAACATCTTGGAACCGTTGATCGTCCAGCCACTGAGCGTGCGCACCGCGCGGGTTTTGAGGCCCGCCACGTCCGAACCCGCGTGGGCCTCGGTGACACACACCGCGCCAATCTTTTCACCGGCACAGGCGGGGCGCAAATAACGCTCTTTCTGCGCGTGCGTGCCGCGGTGTGCGATGTGCGAGACCGACATGTCGCTGTGCACGGTGACGGCTGACGCCACACCGCCGTAGGTGGAGCGCGACAACTCCTCGGCCAGCACGACGGATGAAAGCGCGCCCTGTCCGCCGCCGCCGTAGGCCACGGGATGGCGCATACCCAAAAAGCCCAGAGCGCCCAAATCGCGAAAAAGCTGGCGCGGGATTTCGCCCGCAGCCTCCCATGAATCGCCAAAGGGCACGATCTTTTCATTGACGAAACGGCGGATTTGCGCGCGGATCACGCGCAAATCTTCGTCGACGGCATTGGACTCGCTGAATTCAAATTCGGGCATGGTGGCGCTCACAAAAACGTAATGCAGTAACGTCGAAATCATCGCGTCGTCGTAATTCAATTATAGTCCGACACGTCGGCTTATTATTAGGCCATTGGATTAAAAGAAGGTGACACCATGCCACGCGTTCGCGCCGGAGATTACGATGCCAAGGCCCAGACGATTCTGGACAGCGCCGCTGCGCTGTTCGCAAAAGTTGGCTATCCAAGCGCCAAAATGCAGGACATCGCAAAGGCCTGCGGCGCGACCAAGTCGATGCTGTACCACTACTTTCCAACCAAAGATGACCTGCTGTTTGCCATGTTGGAGGAGCATCTTGAGAAAGTCATCGCGGGCGTTGAAGAGGTTGGCCGCCAGGGTGGTCCATCAGAAGAACAGTTTTCCGCATTGGTGGTTTTCTATGTGCAAAAGTCAGCCCAATCGCGACGGCGCCATACGATCGCGCAAAACGACGTGAAGTACCTGCCCAAGGCCATGCAGACACCCCTGATCGCACTGGAGCGGCGCTTGTGTGAGTTGATTGCCGATCAGATTCGCGCGCTGAACCCAGCCCTGCCAAATGCCATTTACAAGCCCTATGCGATGTTGTTGATCGGCATGCTCAATGGAACGGACATCTGGTTCAAGCCTGGCGGCGAAATCAAGATGCGCGAATTGTGCGAGCGGATTTCCCGGCTTTTTCTTCTTGGCTTCAAAGCCGAGCAGACGGTGCCGTCCCTAGCCCGATCCCCAGCCAGGTAACCGCCCGTTTCGCCGCCTCGCGCCCGGTGTAGGCGCAGGCTTGGGTGCCGCCATCGCCATAGTCCTTGACGGCGTCGCCCACATGCCAGAAGTTGGGCAGTGGCGTGTCTTGCGACAGGTCGAAACCCGCACAGGATCGTTGGGCGGGCCAGTCGCCGCGCATCACGCGCACTGAGAGCATTTTGGCTTTTGAAAACGCGGGGAACTCGTCGCGCAGGTCTTGCAGCGCGGCTTCGATTTCAGGTGTTTCGTCAAAATCCCCCAGCGCCGGTTTGGGCACGGCGTAGGCGACGTACAGCAACCAGCCCGCAGGGGCCAATTCGGGGCAGGTGGCGGTGAGTTCACCCATGTTGCACAAACGCCGCGTGCGGCCAAAAGTGATGAGGCCGGGCGCGTCGATCAGCCGCTCTTGCGTCGCGAAATTGATGACGATGTTGGCAGAAGGTTGGGTTGTTGTGCGCGCCATGTCGATGTAGTCATCGCCAAAAGCCTCGGCGCCGGGCAACCCAACGGTGGCGCGCGGGCCGAGGTTGCTGATCACCGTTTGCGCATTGATGCGCCGCGTCACGCCGTCCACCACCACGTCCACACCGGTTGCCACGCCCAGGGCAGAATGAATCGCCGTTGCCGTCGCATTCAGCCAGATCTCCCCGCCCCGGCTACGGATGCCGCCGGCCAGGTCATCCCAAATGCCCACCGTGCCGCGCGGGCAAAAGCCGAAACGTTTGAACGCGCCCTTGACGGCGAAATAGGTCAGGAAAGCACGGGCCGGCACTTCGTCCAGGTTGGCGGCGAAGATCGCTGCACACAGGTTGCGAAAAATTGCGTGCACGGTTTCATTGCGGGTGTATTGGTGCAGCCACTCCTCGGTCGTCTGCTTGGCTTCAGGCAGGTCGCCCGAGCGCGCATCGGTAAATTTAGCGCCGATTTTGGCCGCCTGTTTGGTGAAGGTTCCCAACAACATGCCCCAACCGCCTTTGGCCACATTGATCACTTTGCCGTCAATGCGGAACACCGTGGCCGGGCTGGGTTCGCGGATATCGAGCGGCACGCCGAGCAACTCGAACGTCTCCTCAAACACGCCGCCGCGTTCGATGGCGATGGCACCGACATTGACGGTAAAACCGTCAATTTGTTCGCTCGACGCCCTGCCGCCAACCCGGTCGCGGCTTTCGACCACAAGCACCTTTTTGCCAGCAGCAACCAGCCGCGCGGCAGTGCACAGACCGCCCGCACCTGCGCCCAGAATGACGGCGTCGTACATCGTGCTGGCGGCATTCGAGTTCATGTTATTCCGCTGTGTCCTTCATTGCCCGCAGCCCATACCACCCGACACACCCAGCGTCTCACCGGTGATAAAGCCGGCCGCGTCTGATGCCAGAAACGCCACGACCGCCGCCACTTCCTGCGGCGTGCCCAAGCGCCCTGCCAGCGTGGCGCCGGTCATGGCTTTGAGCAGCGACTCGCCACCCTCCTGCACGGCTGAACGCAACATTGGCGTGTCGATGGGGCCGGGGGCGATCACGTTGGCGGTGATGCCCTTGCGCCCGTTTTCGCGGGCGATGGAACGCGTGAAGGCGATCACGCCGCCCTTGGCAGCTGCATACACCGCGCCGCCCCGTGAACCCATGCGCCCGGCCTCGGAGGCGATGTTGATGATGCGGCCAAATCCCGCCTTTTGCATCGCCGGCAACGCCGCGTGGGTGGTGGCAAATACCGATTCGAGGTTGACCGCCAGCAAACGCCGCCAGTCATCAAACGAGGTCTCGGTGAAAAAGGCGTGTTGGTCAGCACCGGCGCTGTTGACCAGTATCGCGAAGGGGCCGCTGGCCTCTATGACTTCCCGCACCCGCGCGGCGTCGGTCACGTCAACCTGCACCGCTGTGGCGCCAATCTCCCCGGCAAGCGCCTCGGCGCGGTTGATGTCCAGATCGGCGATCACCACTTGAGCGCCGTCGACAGCCAGTTGGCGGGCAATGGCCGCGCCAATGCCGCTGGCGGCGCCAGTGACAAAAGCGCGACGGCCTGCCAGCGGTTTGTGGGATTCGCTCATGTAAAAACCATGCAGTCAGTTTGGCGGTGTGAATGTCAATGCCAGTGTCAGTTACCGGTGTTATCTGCCGGTGAATTTGGGCGCGCGTTTTTTAATCACCGCGCTCAAGCCCTCCAGCGCATCCGCCATGCCGCACAACTGCGCCTGGGTGCGGTTCTCTTCGGGCATGGCCGCTTCAACACTTTGCCCGAGGCCGCTGTACAACAGGCGTTTGGTGGCGGCCAGCGCCGCCGGTGCGCCTTGCGCCAACTGGCGCGCCAATGCGAGCCCTTCCTGCAAAAGCTGGTCATCGGGGACAACGCGGTTGATCAAACCCATCGCCAGCGCCTCGCCAGACGTGATCACCGGGTTGAGCATGAGAATTTCCATCGCCTTGCGCAGCCCCACGAGTTGCGTCAGCGTGACGGAAACACCCGCATCCGGCACCATGGCCACGCGCGTTGCACCAGCCAGAAACTTGGCCGACGCCCCGGCGATCACCATGTCGGAAGAACACACCAGGCCCATGCCGCCACCGCCTGCCGCGAAGCCCTGTACGGCCGCCACCACCGGTGCGTTCAGATGCATCAGCAGCTCCGCGATGATTTGCAAATAGGAGGTGGCGACGCGGATGTAGTCCGGCAGATCCGCGCCCTTGTCCAGGAAAACATGCACATCACCGCCGGCGCAAAAATTTTTGCCCTCACCCGTAAGCAACACACACCGCACGCGGCTGTCGCCGTGGATGCGCATCACCACCTCATGCAGGCCCTTGAGCATGGCCATGTCCAGGCCGTTGGCGGCGTCGGGGCGGTTCAGGCGCAGGTGGGCCACGCCGTCGGCATGCAGTTCCAGCAGAGCCGGGCCCTCGCCCACGAGGACAGTGGTTTTAGATGCATTTGCAGAAGTCATGGTTTGGAATCTTGGAAATAAGCGGCACGATAGGGGAAAGGGGGATAAGGGGCGCATATGGAGTAAGGGGCGTAGGGGGCATAAGGGGCGTAAGGGGCGTAAGTGGCATAAGCGGCATAAGCGGCATAAGCGGAATAAGCAGCGTCAGATCAGGAACGCCATCGAATACAAGGGCTTTTCATTGTTGACCAAAATCACCTTCTTCAGGGCCATGCGGAAACCGTCGCCCGCCCCTTCGACGACATTGACGCCATTGACGCGTCGCAACAGGTATTCATTGCGCGAAGCCCAGATCTGCTCGCCGCGCGTGTTCGACTCAACCACGATGGCGTTGGCCGACGCCTTCAGCTCCTTGCCGTCATCCTGGAGCACTTCAACGTTGGAGATCACCCGCAGCAGGCGCGATTGCGGCGTCTGGCTGAAGCGTTTGCCGGTGTGGTACTGGCGGATGCGCAAGGCGATGCGCGAACGGTTGTCGTAGATGATCG
>JANNYX010000230.1:0-4727 GCA_031410295.1 Rhodoferax sp. | reverse complement strand
ATGCCTTCAGCGCCGCCCGGCGGGCACTGGTTGATGGGTGCGCCATCGTTTGCGATAGCGTTGGCGTAACCGGCGCAATCGGGGTAGCCGCAACGCGTGCACTGGGTTTGTGGCAACGCCGCCAAGACCCGTTGTGCCAACGAATCATTCGGGCCCTGGGTCATGGCAATCGTCGGGGCAAATCCTCAGCGGGCGGACTTGCCCGTCTTGGCGGGTTTTGTCACCTTCGCGGACTTTGCGGCCTTTGCCATCGGTGCTGAACTGGCAATTTTTCTTTTTAAATTTGATTTAGAATTAAAATTAGATAATTTAACAGGCGATATTGCTACTGTATTAGTAGCTAATTGTTGTTTATATTTGACGGCCTTATCCGGCGCAGTCTTTGAAGAATTATTTTCAAGTATAAATTGCTTGACCTGGGGGTAAACCATGTCGCGCCAGCGCTTGCCCGAGAAGATGCCGTAGTGCCCGGCGCCTTTGGCTTCCAGGTGCCGTTGGCGCGATACATCAACGCCGCTGCACAAGGCGTGCACGGCCTGCGTCTGGCCCGAGCCGGAGATGTCGTCAAGCTCCCCTTCGACCGAAAACAAGGCGGTGGTGGTGATGTCCTGCGGGCGCACGCGCTCGAGTTTTCCGTCCGGTCCCTTGACGTCCCAATTGCCGTTGACCAGGCAAAAATCCTGGAACACGACACGGATGGTGTCCAGGTAGTAGTCGGCGTCCATGTCGAGCACGGCGTTGTACTCGTCGTAAAACTTGCGGTGCGCCTCGGTGCTGGCGTCGTCGCCCTTGATCAGGTCCTTGAAGTAATCGTAGTGGCTGTTGGCGTGGTTGCTTGGGTTCATCGCCACAAAACCGCTGTGCTGCAAGAAGCCGGGGTAAACGCGCCGCCCGGCGCCGGCAAAACTGGTGGGCACGCGGTAGATCACGTTGTTTTCAAACCAGCTGTAACTCTTGTTCATGGCCAGGTTGTTGACGGCGGTGGGTGATTTGCGCGCGTCGATCGGGCCGCCCATCATGGTCATCGAAAGCGGCGTGGTTTCGCCGCGTGTGGCCATCAGCGAGACAGCGGCGATCACCGGCACGGTCGGCTGGCAGACGCTCACCACATGGCAGTTGCCGTAGATGCCCTGCACGTGGCGGATGAATTCCTGCACGTAGGTGACGTAGTCATCCAGGTGGAACTCGCCCTGGGCAAGCGGCACCGTGCGGGCGTTTTTCCAGTCGGTGATGTAAACCTTGTGGTCGCGCAGCATGGTTTTGACGGTGTCACGCAACAGCGTGGCGTAGTGGCCCGAGAGCGGCGCGACGATTAGCACCGCCGGCTGGCCCTTGAGTTTGGACAGGGTCGTGACGTCATCCGTGAAACGCTTGAAACGGCGCAGCTCACAGAAGGGCTTATTGATTTCAACGCGCTCGTGCACGGCCACCGCGACACCATCAACATCAACGGTGCGCAGACCGAATTCCGGTTTTTCGTAATCTTTTCCCAAACGGTGAAGCAAGTCGTAACCGGCTGAAATGCGCTGCGCAAACGGGTTTTGGCCGAGCATGTTCAGCGGATTGGCGTACACCTTGGCGGCGGCAAAGGCCATGTCTGAAAATGGCTCCATCAAGGAGCGCTGGGTTTCATAAAGCTGGTACAACATGGTGGACTTACCTTTTTTCTTCACTGTCAATAAAATGCTGCAGTGCAATATATGTATTGTCGCAGGTTGCAAATCCTTTGGAATCCCTTAAATGCAACGTAGACTGATTTATCTAAAAGTTGCCGTTTTTTCTACTTTCAGGGAGGTTTTATGACCGAATTGGTGCCGGCTGGGTCTTTGGATTCGTTGAAGTCGCTGAAGAAATCGCCCCGAATGCCGCTGTTGTTTATTGGCCACGGTAGCCCGATGAACGCCATCGACGACAACGAATATCGCCGCTCCTGGCAGGCGCTGGGAGCAGACTTTGGCGCCGCAAGCGCTTTAAACGGTCCAGGCAGCAGTCCAGGCGGTTCAAAATATCCCCGACCGCAGCTGATTGTGTGTGTTTCAGCGCATTGGCTGACACGCGGCTGGCGCCTTACCGCCATGCCCAAGCCCAAAACCATCCACGATTTTGGTGGTTTCCCCAAGGAATTGTTCGCGCAGCAGTACCCGGCGCCGGGAGCCCCCGAGGTCAGCGCGGAAATCAGCCAGGGCGTAAATCAGCCAGGTACGACATCTCCACTGGGCCTGGATCTGGAATGGGGCCTGGACCATGGCGCCTGGTCAATACTCAAACCGATGTTTCCGGCGGCAGACATCCCCGTCGTGCAACTCAGCATGGACTATGGCCGCCCGGCTGCCGAGCACTTTGCGCTGGGCCAGCAGTTGCGTGCCTTGCGCGACCACGGCGTGTTGATCGTGGGCAGCGGCAACATTGTGCACAACCTGCGCCAGGCGCAATTTGGCGTGGCGAGCAACCAGGCCTACGACTGGGCGATTGAATTCGACAAAACCGTTGACGCGCAAGTCAGTTCAGGCAATTTGGCGGCGCTGGCGGACTTCCAGAAATTAGGGCCGCTTGCAGCCCAGGCCCACCCGACCTACGAACACTATTTGCCGATTTTGTACACCGCCGGCGCCGCCCACCCGGGGGAAGGGGTGACGTCGTTCAATGCCAATTACCAGGCGGCGTCGATTTCGATGCGGTCGTTTATTTGGGGCTGAGGATATTGCCCCCACGTTCGCTCACTGCGTGTAGCTCTCTGCCCCCCGAGGGGGCTAATTTTTCTCGGGGCGGCCCTTCGAAAAATTGTTGCCCCGACGTTTCACCGCTGCACGGCTGGCACGGCTGCAATGACAAAATGATTTAAGTCATGGCGCAATGCGACGTCATTGAAGCGTGCGCGGCTTGGCCGCTGCAGCGTCGAGCACGGCGGGATTCAAGTCATGGCGCATTGCGCCGTCATTGATGCGCCCGGCGCGAATTCAGCGAAGTCATTTCGTCGTGCCGGCCGCTTTCAAAATCCCGCGCACGGCGTTGCGGCTATGCGCGCCGAAGCGGCCCATCAGCTCGGTCACTGAAGCGTCCAGCGCCGGGCGTTTGGCTTCATTCTGTTTAGACAGCTCGGCGACGAGGTCGATGCCGTCCTCGTTCGCGCCGAAGTCATAAGCCGGGTCGGAGACGTAGCCCGTCGGCAGCGTGTCGACAATGATTTTGGCGAGCTGCGCGCCGTAGTCAAAGGATTCCCGGGCGATCACGTCGCGAACGTACACATCAGACCACGGCGGGTATTGAGCGTCGTTCGAGGAGTTGGACAGCGCCTGGTTCAAAACCTGGCCCCATGCCGGGACCTTGTCAACCTGGTTGGCGCGCTGCAGGATTTGCCCCTGGTAACGTTCTAGCGCCAGGTGGCGGTTGGAGAGCAGGGTGACGGTTTCGTCACGCATTTTCGGGAAGCCTGCCATCGATAACGCGTTGACCCACAACAATCGCAAGGTGGACGAACCGGGTGACAGGTTGGCGTGGTAGGGCTGCGTCAAATCCTGCACGTAATGCAGCGCCAGGCCGGTGAAGCGCCAACCCCAATAGGGGTGGCCAGTGCGAAACGCCAGCGCCGCCAGGCCGCTGTATTGGTTGGCGCGCAACATGGGGAAGGTGCGTTTGAGGAAGGGCGCCGCCATGTAGAGGATACGGTCCTCGTAGTAGAAACCCATGTGAAACGGCGCCTGCGTGGAAAAGCTGAGTTTCGGGTTGCCAAAGGGCAAGGCGCCAAAGCCGTAAACCTTGCCCCAGTCCGACGGGCTGTCGCTCCACACGTTGATATCCAGCCCGTAATCCGGTTCGAAGGAGGCGCTGGCCAGCACCTTGAGCGGCGCCACCATCTCACCTGCCTTGAGCGCGGCATATTTGTGCGGCGAGTCTCTGGACGCGGGCAGGGTGTTGATGTCTTCGTGTTTCAGCCAGGCGGCGGCGTCGACCGGGTTTTTGGGATCCATCTCGAAATAAAGCGCGAACTTGCTGTTCGGCGCCACTCGCAGCGCCCTCAAAAAGGCCAGTCGGCGAGCGTCGTCGCTACGGGCGGCGTCGGCGGTGAAGGCGAGGGTGGCTGGGCGTGGCGGGTAGGCGTTGATGTTGGCCACGGCCCAGTCTTCTTGAGATTTCAACAAGGCTTCGATGGGTTTTTCCTGCGCCTTCAGGAAAACCTCCAGCGGCTCTGCGGCCACGGGCGCCGCTGTGGCGACTTCCGGCATAGCCTCAAACGCGCGATAAGCGGCCAGGGTGTGGTTTCCCCAGGCCTGGGCACCGGTCATACACAGGCTTGACACCAGCGCCAAGGCGCTTGAAAAAAGGCGCGGCAATGGCAGGTAAAACGGTGGTTTCATAGGGTCATACGGCGGGATAGTGATTGATTCAAGGTGGCGTATTCGGGACGTTGGGTGTAAGGTCTGCCGTGTTCACCAGACCCATCATAAATACTTCGAGGAGATCAGCATGAATTTTTTGCCCGGATTGGTAGCCGCCGTGTCGCTGGGAATTCTGGCGGCGATGCCGTTGAAGGCGACGGCGGCCGACGGCTTGATCGAACTCAAAAGCCCGCACAACGCCAAAGACACTATGAACCGGCTCGAAGCGCTGGTCAAAGAGCGCGGGCTCAACGTGTTTGCCCGGATCGACCATGCGGCTGGCGCGGCCCGCATTGGCAAGACCTTGCGGCCCACCGAGTTGTTGATTTTTGGCAACCCGCAAGGCGGCAC
>JANNYX010000229.1:0-6544 GCA_031410295.1 Rhodoferax sp. | reverse complement strand
CGAAGACTTTGTGCCCGCCGGCCACAAGGCGCTGGCCTTTGTCGACATGGAAATTCCCCTGCGCGGAAGTTTCGATACCGCCATGCGCCTAGGCCAGTGCATGCTGGCGCCGCGCGTCGAAGCCCGCATGTTGCAGGACCTGGCGGTGCAAAAACACGAGAAAGTGCTGGAGATTGGCGCCGGCGCCGGCTACATGGCCGCCTTGCTGGCGCACCGCGCGCAACGCGTGATCACGCTGGAGATTGAGCCCGAGCTGGTCGAGCTGGCGCGCGCCAACCTGCAAGCCAGTGGTGTGCACAACGCCGAAGTGCGGCTGGGTGACGGCGCCCAAGGCGTTCCGGTCGAGGGCCCTTTTGACGTGATTTTGCTCAGCGGCTCGGTGGCGGAAATCCCGCACCACCTGCTCGCCGGGCTCAAGGTCGGCGGCCGTCTGGGCACTATTGTGGGCGAGGAGCCGGTCATGCGCGCCACCTTTGTCACCCGCACTAGCGAGGCGGCCTACAGCACCGTGCAGCCCTGGGACACAGTGGCGCCACGGCTGCTGAATTTTCCCGAGCCGTCGCGCTTCAGTTTTTAATTGCGCCGCAGCCCGCGCTCAATCATCCGCCGGAACCGTCTGCATGATCCCGCAACTGCGCCCCGCCCAACTGCCCGCCTGGCTCAAAGCCAATCCGGGTCTGGGCCAGCCAGTGTTGCTGGACGTGCGCGAGCCGCACGAGCTTATCGCCGCCAGCGTGTCGCCAGATGCCGCCTTTGAGCTTCTGGCGATTCCCATGAACAGCGTGCCGGCCCGCCTGTCAGAGCTGGACGCCGGTCGCCCGGTGGCCGTGTTGTGCCACCACGGGGCGCGCAGCCAGCGCGTCGCGCAGTTTCTGCGAGCCCAAGGCTTCGCCCAGGTCATTAACATTGCCGGAGGCATTGACGCCTGGACCACGGAAGTTGACGTGCGGGTCGCGCGGTATTGACGGTACGATGGACATGGCGATGCCTGTGCCAATATCGACGTCGCGCATCACTCGCTTTTTTGTAGCAACCTTGTCGCAACCTGATAGACTGCGGAACCGCACTGCAAGCCCATGACACCCATGATTCACAATCCCCATCTGGTTCGCTCCCTGGTCAAAATCACCGGCGCGCTGGCCCTTTGCGGCGGCTTGGCGACGCCGGCTGTCGCGCAAAGCGTGGTTGAGCTGTACGAGCAGGCGCGCACCTCTGACGCCGCCTACTTCTCGGCCAAGGCCCAGGCCGACGCCAATCTGGCGCGCTCCGAACAGGCCCGTGCCGGCTTGTTGCCAAGCGCCGCCCTGTCGGCGGGTGCGTCGCAGTCGTTCCTGGCCGTGGCGCCATCGGTTGGGCCAAGTTCCGACCGCGGCTACGGCACGCAGCAGTTCGGGCTTAACGGCAGTTACCCGCTGTACCGCCCGGCCAACCAGGTGGCCTTTAACCAAGGGCAGAAATTGATCGAGCAGTCTGAAGCGCAGCTGCTGGCCGCCGACCAGGACCTGATGGTGCGCATCAGCCAGGCTTATTTTGATGTGCTGGCTGCCAAAGACAGCCTGGCCTTCGTGCTGGCCCAAAAAACCGCCGTGGCCGAACAACTCGCCGCGGCCAAACGCAATTTTGAAGTCGGCACCTCGACCATCACCGACAGCCGCGAAGCGCAGGCGCGTTTTGACCTGGTGATCGCGCAACAACTGGCGGCCGAAAACGATTTGCTGGTGAAACGCCTGGCGCTGGACCAGGCAGTGGGCAAGGCCGGTCTTGAACCCTGGCCAGTGGCACTGCCCCTGACCTTGCCGCCGGTGTTGCCTGCCGATGTCAACACCTGGGTGCAACAGTCCGAGATGAACCATCCGACCCTGCGCCAGCTGCGCACCGCACTGGACGTTGCCGCGCTGGAAACCGCCAAGGCGCGCGCCAGTGAAAAACCCACGGTGGACGTGGTCGGCAACTACGGCATGGTGCGCAACGACGGCGGCAGCAGCCAGGCGGCGATTGGCTCCTGGGTCAATTCCGCCACTGTGGGGGTGCAACTCAACATGCCGCTGTACACCGGCAACGCCACGCAAAACCGCATCAAGGAAACGCTAGCGCTCGAAGAGAAAGCCCGCATTGACCTCGAAGGCGCCCGCCGCAGCATCGCCCAGGCGGTGCGCACGGCTTATTTCGGGGTGTTGTCGGGCCAGGGCCAGGTCAAGGCGCTGGAAGCCGCAGAAGCCTCCAGCCAAAGCGCGCTGGAAGCCAACCAGTTGGGCTACAAGGTCGGCGTGCGCATCAACATCGACGTGCTCAACGCGCAAAGCCAGTTGTTCCAGACCAAACGCGATCTGGCCCGGGCGCGTTATGACGTGTTGGTGGGCGGTCTGCGCCTGCGCCAGGCCAATGGCTCTTTGGCCGCCGGCGATCTGAACGGTATCAACGCGCTCTTGTTGAAATAAAACCGCCGTCAGCGCCACGTTCGCCGTGCCGCCGCATGGGGCGGAAACATCCGGGCGGTTCAAGTCGCCTAAATTATTCGTTGTTTACTGATTATTTACATTATTTAGTTTGTAATTTAATCGTTTTTGATCATTAATAATATAGCAAACAAGTGACTATTTTTGTCGGCCTTAATGAGGCATACTCAAACGTTCAAAAATCACATCCGATATTTCTCCATGGGTACTGGCACCTCATGCACGACCCAGCCGGCGGTGCCTATCCAGCGTCCATGGCGCGTGTCCGAGCGATGCCTTCGTCGCAACAGTTCAGCGTGATCATGGCAACCAGGTCACGCACGGCGCAAGGAACGTCGTTGCAGGCCCTGAAATTTTCATTGTTTTGCGTCAGAGATTTGTGCCAGCAGCGCGTCGATGGCCTGAACCAATTTGCCGGTCGCACCGCGGTGCGCCTGGGAGAAGTTTTGCGCTGCCACCCGCGCCGTCTGCAGCTGCGCCGGCTCGCCCGCCAAGGCCAGCGCCTGGTCAAGGGCGTCTGCCAGGCCGGGTGCGCGGAAGGCGGCGCCCGCCGCTTGCGCCAATTTCGCCACCTCGGCAAAGTTGAAAGTATGCGGCCCCATCACCAACGGGCAGCCGCAAGCCGCCGCCTCGATCAAATTCTGGCCGCCCAAAGGCTCGAAACTGCCACCGAGCAGGGCCACCGCGGCCAAACCGTAATACAGCGACATCTCGCCCAAGGTATCGCCCAGCCAGACAGTAGTGCCCGCGCCCTGGTCTGTCGCTGCCAACGGCGGGGCGCTGCCCTTATCGCCACCCACATCGCTGCCCAATTCGCTAATCCAAGCGCTGCGCCGTGACACCGTGAACCCAGCGCCGTCGATCAATGCCGCAACCGCGTCAAAACGTTGCGGGTGGCGCGGCACGATCAACCATTGGACTTGGTTGGGATTTTGGTTTGCTATATTATTTATAGCAATGTTTGTATATTCTCTGACGGCATTGGCGCCCTTTTCTTTTAAGAGCTGCAATAAGGCGGCTTCTTCACCCTCGCGCGAGCTGGCCAAGAGGATCACCGGGCGCGCCAACAAAGCGCGCCACGCCTGCCCCAGGGCGAGTTGCGCCGCCTGGGGCGCGGCGTCAAATTTCAGGTTGCCAAAAACGCCGGCCACGGGCGCGCCCAGCTGTTCCAGGCGCTGTGCGTCGGCGGCCGTTTGCGCCCACACTGCTGTGAGCGCACGGTAAGCGGGCCGCGCCAGCCAGGCCAGCCGCAACGACTGCTGCAGGGATTTTTCACTCATGCGCGCGTTGGCCAACACCAGCGGGATGCCGCGGCGCTGGCACGCGGCCACGAGATTCGGCCAGACCTCGGTCTCCATCAAGATGCCAATGCGCGGTTTGAATGTCGCGAGGAATTTGCCCACGGCCGCCGGCGTGTCCCACGGCTGCCAGACCTGGACGTCGCCGCTTTGCAGCAGCGCAGCGCCTTCTGCCCGCCCGGTCGCCGTGCCATACGTGAGCAACAGGCGCATGCCGGGCTGGCTTAGGCGAAGGTGCGCAATCAAAATGGCGGCGGCACGGGTTTCCCCAAGCGAGACGGCATGGACCCAGATGAATCCCGATCGGCCACCTGTGACAGCGGGCACGCCGCCATAGTCGCCAAAACGTTCGCCGCCGGCCACGGCATAACCCGGCTCTCCCCGGGCGCGCCGGCGCAGTTTGGCGCGCATCAGCGGCTGCAAGAGGAACAGGGCGAGCGAATAGAGCGCCCGGATCACGGGCGGCCTCTCACAGGGTCGTTCATGTAGCCCATTACGGGGCCGTTCAAAGGGCCATTCACGCGGCCCGGGTCACCCATCCGACCTGAGGCAAGGGGCGTCAAAAAGACAAGGGGACCAATGACGCCTCCTTGGCGTCAAACACTTTGAGCCAGGTGCGCCAGACGGCGTCCACCGTCGGCGAACCCTCGCCGCCGACCGAACGCTGGTGAGACTGCCCGACCGGCCCAGCGCGCCAGGCGCGCGGCTGGCTGAAGATCTGCACATGCGGCAAGTCGAGCGCCACAGCCAGATGGCTCAGGCCCGAGTCGACACCAATCACACCGGCGCTCAGGGCCATGTGGTCCAGCACGTGGTGCAGGGCCATGCGCGGCCAGACTTCGGCGCCGGCGCCGATGGCCTGCACCACGGTTTTGGAGAATTCCAACTCATAACCGCCATTTTGCGGCAGCGCCACTTGATAGCCCTGTTTCGCCAAGCGGCGGCCAATGTCGATCCAGCGCGCTTGCGGCCACTCGTTGTCCAGGCGCGTGGTGCCATGCGCCAGCACCACCGTGCGGCGTCCGCCTTCGAGCGGGGTCGGCCCGGTTTCGGGCGTTTGATAACGCAGGTCGTAGTCTGGCTCACCCTGCAGCTCGTACCCGAGGGCGCCAGCGGCCAGGGCGCGGTACCGCGCGACGGCATGGATGCGCCGGGCCATTGGAATGGCGCGGTTGACCATGAAACGCACCGGCCATTCATAACTGCAGGCTTCGCTCCGATTGGCGTAGGTGGCGCGAAAACCGCCCTTGGTGAGCAAGGCCTTGCGTGCCACCAGCGCGGACTTGATCAGGCCCTGGAAATCGATCACCGCGTCGTAGGTTTCGGCCTGCAGCTTGACCAGAAAAGCGGCACGCTGCTGCTGTGTGGTGGCGTCAAAACGCGACTTGCGCCAGCGCCGTTCGGCATAGGGCAAGACCCGGCGCACGCCCTGCACCCGTTTGATGATGGGCGCGAAAGCTTCTTCCACCACCCAATCAACCGCGGCGTGCGGAAAATTATTCAAAATGTCCTCAACCACGGGAATGGTCTGGATTACATCGCCCAGGGAAGAGAGTTTGACCACTAATATTTTCATTGACTGTTTCGTTGCTTACGTCGTTGTCGGTCAGAGCGACCCTCTTTACTTGGTAAATTCATTACTTGGTAAATTCATTTCTCTATAAATTCGTTTCTTCAATGCGCTGACGCCTCAATCTTTGCGTCCGCCTTCACCTGGCGCAAGAGCGCCAGCATGTCGGCCTGAATCCGCTGCAAGGCGGCGTCGGTGTGGCCTTCAAACCGCAGCACCAGCACCGGGGTGGTGTTGCTGGCCCGGATCAAACCAAAACCATCGGGCCAATCAACACGCAGTCCGTCGATAGTATTGACTTTTGCCGGCGATTTGAAGTTTGCAAGTGAAACCAGTTGTTCGACCAGCGCATGTGGCTCGCCTTCGGCGCATTTGACGTTCAGCTCGGGTGTTGAAAAACTCGAAGGCAAGGCGTTCAAGACAGCGCTGCCGTCGGGCGAAGCGCTCAGGATCTCCAGCAGGCGCGCGCCCGCGTAGGTGCCGTCGTCAAAACCAAACCAGCGCTCCTTGAAAAAAATGTGGCCGCTCATCTCGCCGCCCAGGGGCGCTTGTGCGCCGCTTTTTTCAATCTCCTTCATCTTGGCTTTGATGAGCGAGTGGCCGGTTTTGTACATCAGCGCCTTGCCGCCTGCGGCTTCAATGGCGGGGGCCAGGCGCTGGGAACATTTGACGTCGAACAGAATCGTGCCGCCAGGCACACGCGAGAGCACGTCCTGCGCAAACAGCGCCATCTGGCGGTCGGGGTAGATGTTGTTGCCCTCTTTGGTGACGATGCCCAGCCGGTCGCCATCGCCGTCAAAGGCCAGGCCCAGTTCGGCGTCGCCGTTTTTCAGCGCCTGGATTAAATCACGCAGGTTCTCGGGTTTGCTCGGGTCCGGATGGTGGTTGGGGAAGTTGCCGTCAACTTCGCTGAAGAGTTCGGTGACGTCACACCCCAGCGCGCGGAAGATGCCTGGCGCCGAAGCGCCGGCGATGCCATTGCCCGAGTCGATGACGATTTTCATCTGGCGTTTGAGTTTCACGTCGCTGGTGATGCGGTCGCTGTAGGGTTTCAGCACGGTGATGTTCCGGATTGATCCGGCCCCCACGCTTGCCACTGCGTGTGCTGCGCTGCCCCCCGAGGGGGCCGTGCCTTGCTTGGGGCGGCCCGGCGCGGCGGCTTCGGTGTTGTTCATAGTTGTGCTTTCCTTGTTATGGTGACAATGCCCGCCGTGGCATCT
>JANNYX010000228.1:0-3669 GCA_031410295.1 Rhodoferax sp. | reverse complement strand
CATCGTGGGCCGCCCCGGCCTGCGCCACGGGAAATTCAAGCGCCAGGTGTTCGGGTTTGATCAGCAGGCAAACATCCGGCAAACGCCACTGCCCGTCCTCAAATTCGCAACACGCCGCATACAGCTCGTCCATGCGGGCATCCAGCAGCGCCAACACGCGCAGGCGCGCCGGGGCGACGCGAGCGGCCAGATTTTCAGCGGCGCAGAACTGGAAACGCGCCTCTTCGGCCACGGCCAGCAGGCTGTCCACCGGCAGCACCGGCAAATCCGCGCCAAAGGCCAGCCCTTGCGCCACCGAACAAGCCGTGCGCAGCCCGGTAAACGAACCTGGCCCGCGGCCAAAAGCGATGGCGTCGAGGTGTTTGAAATCGAGTCCGGCGTCTTTCATCAAGCGCTGGATCGCCGGAATCAGCGTGCTGGAGGCCTGAGCGCCGCCCACGCCGGTGTGCGCCCAAACCTGCGCCAGCGCGCCGCCGCCCCGCTGCACGGCGATGCTCAGAGAGTCGGTGCTGGTGTCAAAGGCGAGCAGGTTCATGTTCAAGCAGGTTCATCTTCAGGCGCGTTGGTGTCGGGCAGGTTCGTATTGAACGGGTTCATGTTGAGCACGGTCAGGGCGGGGCTGATTCCGCCTCCGATTATCGGGTTTGCCGCAAATTTGTCGGCACAATGCCAAGTTCCCGCAGGCGCCTGCCTCCACGCAACCCAAGGCACCCCTGCCAACCCCGTCACGCCGCACTCCATGATTGAAACCAACCCGAACGTCCCCACCGACCTCAGTTGCGACGTGCTGGTGATCGGCTCTGGCGCCGCCGGCCTGGCCTGCGCCATCACCGCCAAAAGCCGTGGCCTGAACCTGGTGGTGATTGAAAAGGAACCCGTGTTTGGCGGCGCCACGGCGCTTTCAGGCGGGGTGTTGTGGGTGCCCGGCAATTCTGTGAGCCAGGGTTTTGGCCAGAAGGATTCACGCGCCGACACCGAACGTTTCCTGCACCACGAGACCGGCGCGTTTTACGACGCGGCGGCGGTGAAGACCGTCCAGGACACCGGCCCGGCCATGGTGGATTTTTTCCACCACAACACGGCCATGAAGTTCGTGCCCACGCTCTACCCCGACTACCACCCCGACTCGCCCGGTGGCGTGCAGGGCGGTGCGGGCAGCGGGCGTTCCATTCTGGCTGCGCCGTATGACATCCGCGCCCTGGCAAGGAGATGGCGCGGCTCAAGCCGCCGCTCAAAACCATCACCTTCATCGGCATGATGTTCAACTCGTCCAACGCCGACCTGAAACACTTCTTTGAGTTCACGCGCTCGTTGACCTCGGCCATTTACGTCGGCAAACGCTTGCTGAACCACATCAAAGAGCTGCTGTTGTACCGCCGCGCCGTCCACGTGACCAGCGGCAACGCGCTGGCGGCGCGCTTGGCGCAAAGCGCGTTTGATCTGAAGATACCCATTTACACCAGCAGCGCGGCCAAGCAGTTGGTGATGGACCAAGGTGGCGCCGGGCGCTGCGTCGGCGCTCAGGTTTCATCGCTTGCGGGCGATTTCAAGATCACCGCCCGCCACGGTGTGGTGCTGGCCTGCGGCGGTTTTCCGCAAGATGTCAAACGCATCGCGCGGGCTTATGCCCACGTGGCACGCGACGCGGGCCACGCGCAGGCGCACGGTGGCCAGGCCCACCCGGCGCATGTCTCGCCCACGCCCGAGGGCAACACCGGTGATGGCCTGGCGCTGGCCGAAAGTGTTGGCGGCCAGGCCGAAATCCGTTTTGAAGACAGCGCCGCGTGGATGCCGGTGTCGCTCGTTCCTGGTGGCCAGGGCCCGCATGACAGCCAACCCTACGGCATCTTTCCGCACCTGCTGGACCGCTATAAGCCTGGCGTCATCGGCGTGCTGAAAAACGGCCAGCGTTTCACCAACGAGTCCAATTCCTATCACGACGTCGGCGCGGCGATGGTGCGCGCCTGCGCCCAACTGGACGCCAAAACATACGGCACTGAAACCGCCATGTGGCTCATCGCCGACAGCGCCACGGTGGCCAAATACGGCCTGGGTTACGCCAAACCGGCGCCGATGCCGCTGTGGCCGCATGTGAAAAGCGGCTACCTCGTCAAGGGCAACACTTTGCAAGACCTCGCCGCCAACGCCGGGCTGGACGCCCCCGGCCTGCAAGCCGCCGTGGCCGAGTTCAACAATGGCGCGGTGCAGGGCCAAGACCCCGCCTTCGGGCGCGGCGGAAATGCCTTCAACCGTTACCTCGCCGACGCCAGCCACCAGCCCAACCCGTGCGTGGCGCCGGTGGTGAAAGCGCCGTTTTACGCGCTGAAACTGGTGATGGGTGACTTGGGCACTTTTGACGGCCTGCAGACCAGCGTGGTCGGCGAGGTGTTGAAGGCTGATGGGTCCGCCATTGCCGGCCTGTACGCCGTAGGCAACGACCGCGCCAGCATCATGGGCGGCAACTACCCCGGCGCCGGCATCACGCACGGGCCGAACATGACGTTTGGGTATGTCACGGGGAACCATTTGGCGGATGTTGCGGGAAAGGCGGGTTGATGGTGTGCATATAGCAAATTCGCTATAATTTGGTTCGTGACCTGGGAGATCAAATACCACGACGACAAGCTGCAGCAAGCCGTGCTGGGTTTGCCTGCCGGGTTGCTGGCCAGGTACTTCCATTGCACGGACCGCATGCAGGTGTTTGGGCCTGATCTGGGAATGCCGCACACGCGGGCTATGGGGTCAGGGCTGTTTGAATTGCGATTGAAGTCGCGCGAGGGCATTGGCCGGGTTTTTTATTGCACGATCGTGGAGCGGCAGATCGTGATGCTTCACCAGTTTGTGAAAAAAACGGACAAGACACCGCCCAAAGAATTGGCCATGGCCATCAAACGTTTGAAGGAGTGGAAAAATGCTCACACATAAACAGATGCGCACCCAGGCGCTGACAGGTGCCGACGTCAAATCCGAGTTCGAAGGCATGGCTGCCGAATTCGCGCTGCTCGACGAATTCCTGAAAGCGCGTGCGGCTCAAGGCTTGACGCAGGCGGAAGTAGCACAAAAGATCGGAACAACCCAGTCCGCTGTTGCACGCATGGAATCCGGCAAAGGCAAACATTCGCCTACTTTGGCAACGCTGTCGCGTTATGCCGATGCGCTTGAGTGCCGCCTGGAGGTGCGCCTGGTGCGGAAGACCAGAGCTTCCCCTGGCATTCGCCGCGCGTCCGTCAGCGCCGCGAGAGCATAGTCTCTGCGGGCCGCCTGCCCCCCCAACGCCGCCAGGGCACAGATGTCGCAGGCCCTTCGGGCGACCATCAGGGCCGTCGCTCCAACTCACTGCGCTTCGCTGCGTTCAAACAGTTACGACTCTGTCGGTCTGCTGCGCAGCCCCCAGACCCTGACGCCTGCGTGCTTCGAGGCCGCGACACATGCGCCCCGGCAGCGTTGGGGTGGGGCAGGCTTGGGTTCGACGTTTGAGTTGAGCCGGAAACCAAGGTTTGCCGAGGGCTGTCGGCTCGAACGCCCGTTTAAGCCTGCGCCGCACTGGCTTCGCCCATTCGTGACCTCAATTCGCGAATCATTCGAGTCTCCAAGTCACCAATATGTTGCAGCATGTGTACAAGTTCATTGCCGGCATCAATCGAATCTTGTGCAAGCTGTGCCCTAGAT
>JANNYX010000227.1:0-3712 GCA_031410295.1 Rhodoferax sp. | reverse complement strand
TCCAATCTGCCGCCCGCGAATGTGGCGCATGGCGTCAAATTCGAGGTTGTCGATGCGTTTTCCTTCAAGCAGTATCTGTCCGCTGGCGATACGCCCGGGTGGCTCCAACAGGCCAATGATGGCTGCGCCGGTAAGCGACTTGCCCGCGCCGGACTCACCCACCACGCCCAAAATTTCCCCGGGCGCAATCTCAAAAGAGATGTCGTCAATGGCGCGCAAGGTGCCGCGCCGGTTGGGGAATTCAACGACGAGATTTTTGACTTGGAGAAGCGACACCTGGGGCCGATTATTTGTTGACCTTGATGTAACGCCACGGCATTTCATTGCCCGGCAGTTGCACCAGATCAACGCTCTTGCGGGCACCCCAATTCAAGGCCTGCTGGTGCAAGGGAATATGGCCAATGTCGTCCTGATGCAGCTTGATGGCTTCGCGGATCATGTCATTGCGTTTCTTGTCGTCGGTCTCAGCGGCAATCTTGGTGGTCAACTCATCCACCTTGGCGTTGCTGTAACTGCCCAAATTGAACTGCCCGCGCCCACCGTCACCGGGCGTTGACATGATGGGATAGAGCACGTTGTGGGCATCCACGGTGCTGGAGGTCCAGCCAAGCATGTAAAAACTCGTGTCACGGCGCAGGATCTTGGGGAAATAAGTCCCTTTGGACTCGGCTTCCAGATTGATCTTGACGCCAACCCGCGCCAGATTGGCGGCTACCGCCTGGCAAATATCCGAATCATTGACGTAACGGTCATTCGGGCAATTCATCTTGACTTCAAACCCATTGGGATAGCCCGCCTCGGCCAGCAGCTTTTTCGCGCCTTCAGGGTCGTAGGGCATACGCTTGGCCAGGTCAGGTGCGTGGCCCTTGACCTGGGGTGGAAACATCTGGGCGCTGGGGATGGCCGCACCGCGCATGACGTTTTTGGCGATGGTGTCTTCGTCAATGGCTTGGAAAAACGCCTGCCGAACGCGTTTGTCCTTGAAAGGGTTTTTGCCCTTCACGTTGGAGAACAACAATTCGTCGCGCTTTTGATCCATGCCCAGAAAAATGACGCGCAATTCAGGGCCTTGCAAAACCTTCAAATTGGCATTGTTCTGGATACGCGCCACGTCCTGCACCGGCACCGGTTCCATCACGTCGATTTCACCCGAAAGCAGGGCGGCCACACGGGTTGCATCGCTGCCGATGGGGGTGAAGACCACGTCGTCCACGTTGCCTTCGATCTTGCCCCAGTAGTTGCCGTTGCGCGAGAAGGTCGTACGCACATTGGGCTGGCGTTCACGCGCGCGGTACGGGCCGGTGCCATTGGCGCGGAAGGAGGCCGCATTCTCGATGCCCTTGCGCCGGTCCACCGGTTTGGTGGCCTGGTTGTCCTCGCACCACTTCTTGCTCATCATCAGCCATCCGGTGAACAGATCGGGCAGGATCGGAAACGGCGCATTGGTGACGAAATCGATGGCGTGGTCATTGATCTTGCGGATTTCCTTGATCTGACCGACATAGGTTTTCATGTCGGATCCCGCATCCTTGGCGCGTTCGTAGTTGAAGATCACGTCGTCCGCAGTGAAGGGCGTGCCGTCGTGGAATTTGACGCCTTTGCGCAAGTTGAACCGCCACACGGTGGGCTCGGTCTGTTTCCAGTCGGTGGCCAATGCCGGCGCAAGTTTGTAGTCGCTGCCGCGCACCACCAAGGGCTCGTAAATGTTGTTCAGAACCGTCAACTGCAAAGACTCGTTCAAAGAGTGCGGGTCCAGCGACAAGGCATCGCCTTGATTGGCGATGCGCAAGGTGACGGCAGATGCTATAAATGTAGTAGCAAACAATCCAATAGATACGACGGCCTTTGCCGATTTTTTCTTTAGAATCATGAAAGTCTCCGGTGGTAAGTGTCTGTGATGAAAAATTCGTGCGGGTTCAGGCGCGGGCCAGCGGCAAGCCTTGTTCCACCAGGCTGGCATGCAACGCGGCGCCCAGCGGCAGGATGTCGTCGTTGAAGTCGTACCGGCTGTTGTGCAGGTAACAACTGCCTTTGCCGCCCTGGCCATTGGCGTCTTGTTCACCCTGCCCGATGCGCAAATAGGCGCCGGGTTTGACCTGCAGCATAAAGGAGAAGTCTTCCGCGCCCATGCTGGGTTCCATGGCGCGCAGCACCTGGTCTTGCCCAACCAGGCTCTGAGCCACGGACGCTGCAAAGTCCGACTCATCGACACTGTTGATGGTTGCGGGGTAACCGCGCTCGTAGGTCACCTTGGCCGAGGCGCCAAAACCCTGGGCGACGGCGACACACAATTCGGTCAGGCGGCGCTCCAGCGCGGTCTGGACCGCCGGGTTGAAAGTGCGCACGGTGCCGACCAGCGTCGCGCTGCCGGGGATCACGCTGCTGGCTGCCAGCTCGCCGGCGCGCATCGCGCAAATGCTGATGACCGCGCTGTCAACGGCCTTGACATTGCGCGCCACGATGCTCTGGATGGCGGTGATGATGTGGGCGCTGACTAAAACCGGATCCACCGTGAGGTAAGGGTGGGCGCCATGGCCACCGTAGCCGGTGACCTCGATCGTGACGCGGTCAGACGCTGCCATCATCGGACCGGCGTTGACGCCGATCACGCCGGGGCGCAGGCCGGGCGAGTTGTGCATGCCAAAGACCGACTGCACCGGGAAACGCTCAAAAAGCCCGTCTTCTATCATTGCCCGCGCGCCCGCGTGACCTTCTTCGCCAGGCTGGAAGATCAACACCGCCGTGCCGTCAAAATTGCGCGTTTCGGCGAGGTAACGCGCGGCGCCCATCAACATGGCGGTGTGCCCATCGTGGCCGCAGGCGTGCATCAAGCCGTTTTTAGCGGATTTCCAGCCGAAATCATTGTGTTCGGCCAAGGGCAGCGCATCCATGTCGGCGCGCAAACCGATCATCTGGCCGCCGGAGTTTTTGCGCCCTTGAATCGTGGCGACCACCCCAGTCTTGCCAATACCAGTGTGCACGGCGTCAACGCCACACAGCTTCAGGCCTTCGGCGACACGTTGGGCGGTGTAGACCTCTTCAAAACCAAGCTCGGGGTTGGCATGCAGGTCGCGCCGAAAGGCGGTGAGTTCGGGGTGAAAACCGGCAATGTGGGCGAAGGCCCGGCCGTTGGCGCGAAGCTGCGGCGCCGCGCGCGTAGCAAGAGGTTGATCGACCATCAATGGCCTCCCGCCTTGCCCACGCGTAGGCGAGGGTCAACGGCAAAATACAGCATGTCAACGACCAGGTTGATGACGACGAAAATAAGCGCAATCAAACACAGGTAAGCGGCCATGACCGGAATGTCGGCGAAGGTGACCGCCTGGATGAACAGCAGGCCCATGCCCGGCCATTGGAACACCGTCTCGGTGATGATGGCAAAAGCGATCAGGCCGCCCAGCTGAAGACCGGTGATGGTCATCACTGGCACCAGAGTGTTCTTGAGCGCGTGGCCAAAGTGGATGGCCCGGTTGGAGAGTCCACGCGCACGCGCGAACTTGATGTAGTCGGTGCGCAGCACCTCCAGCATTTCAGCGCGCACCAAACGCATGATCAGCGTGAGCTGGAAAATTGCCAATGTCAGCGCCGGCAAGACGATGTGATGCCAGCCGTCACGCTGGCGGTGTTTCAACTCACCCTCATCATGCGGCTGGTGCGCTCCGAAATGCTGGAGGTGCTGCGCACCGACTACATCAAGTTTGCGCGTGCCAGG
>JANNYX010000226.1:0-2737 GCA_031410295.1 Rhodoferax sp. | reverse complement strand
CGGCAGCTGCGGCCATGCTGATCGAATGCGCGCCGATCTCGGTGGCGGTGCGCACTTCCTTGGCCACTGAAAACGAGCGCTGGAAGAGCTGGTTGAGCGTGCTGCCTAAAGCGCCGGCTTCATCGGCCACACGCACCGCGTCTTTCATCTGCCCCAAAATCTGCGGCTCACCCAGCACCATGGAATCGAGCCCGCTGGCGACACGAAAGGCGTGCCGCGCCGCCGGGCCGTCCTGCAGCGTGTAGGCGTGGGCGCGCAACATCTCGGGGGAGACACCGCCGGAATGCGCGAGCCAGTCAACGGTGTGGTTGATGGCGGTTTGCAGCGACTGGCCGGACGTTGCCGGGTTCGCCATAACGTCCGTAGCGCAATAAATTTCTGTTCGATTGCAGGTCGAGATAATTGCCGCTTCCGGACTCGCCAGCGCCTGGCGCAGGCTCTTCAAAGTCGGCTCGATCTGGTCGATGGCGAAGGCAAACCGGCCGCGCAGATCCAGCGGCGCGGTGGTGTGGTTGATGCCTAAAGCCCAGACTGCCATATGTGTGTAAGAACTGGATTATAAAATTTGTGTCCATGCAAGCTCTCGACCTGCTGATTCACCTGCTGAACTTCGCCGCGCCCGCCATTGGTTTGGCGGCCCTGATGACCCTTTTTTTTTGGATCGTCAATAGAAATCGGCCTAAGGCCGTCAAAGAATGGACATTGTTTGCTATTAATTTAGTAGTTGGCGTGGTGGCGCTGGCGGGCGGCCTGTGGTTTTTTGGACGCGATGGCACGATGGCAACCTATGGTGCATTGGTGCTGGGAGTGGCGACCAGCCAGTGGCTCATCAACAAAGCTTGGAGAAAATGACGTCAAACGCTAATATCCGCCTGGCGTTCCGCTGGGTCTTCCCGACATCAACTTCAACACAAAACAGAGAAGCGTTATGGCGCCAAATTTCGATTGGACGAACTCAGCGCTTGGATCTGTTTCCACTTGGCCTGCACCTTTGCTCGCAGCCGTTGACAGGATTATGTCGAGCCGCCAGCCCGCATTGGTGGCCTGGGGCAGCGATCTCATTCAAATCTACAACCCGGCCTTCATTCCCGTGTTGCGGGATCGCCATCCTGGCGGCATGGGCCAGCCGATGGCGATCTGCTGGCACGACATCTGGGATTTTTTTGGGCCGATTTACCAATCGGTGATGCGCACCGGCAACGACGTGAAGCTTGACGATGTAGCCGTGCCGATTGCCACCGTTGACATCCTCGAAGAACGCAATTTCTCGATTCGTTATTCGGCAATTCACTTGCCCGACCTGAGCGTGGGCGGCGTCATCGTTTTCGCCACTGAAACCACTGACCAGCGGTTGATCAAGTCGCTGGCGAAAAGTAATCCACCCGGTCCGTGATGATGCCGTCGGTGCCCAAATCGATCAAGCGCTTTGCGATTGACGCATCGTTCACGGTGTAGCTCAGGCAGCGAAACCCGGCGCTCTTGGCTTCGCGCACGGACTGTTCGTCCCAAAGAATGAGCTGGTCCCGGATGATCGCCACGCAGTCGAGCTGCAGGGCAATTTCGAGCCAGTCGCTGCGCATGGCATCGAGCAGCAAACCACGCGGCAGCTGCGGCGCAGCGCTGCGAGCGCCTTCAAGGGTCTCCGTCCTGAACGAGGTCAACAACGGCGGCACAGCAACGTCGCGCCACAGCCGGGCAGCCTCTTGCGCCACCACTTCGCCGGTGTGACGCTCAGTGCCCGGGGTGGGTTTGATTTCGATGTTGAGGAAAAACCCGTTGCGGATCACGTAGGCGGCGATGTTGTCCAGGGTGGCCAGCGTTTCGCCTGCATAGGCGCGCGAATGCCAGCTGCCGGCGTCGAGTTGGCTCAATGTCGCCCAGGGGTGCTCGCCTGCCAGCGTCGCAGCGCTTT
The DNA here is from genome assembly GCA_031410295.1 of Rhodoferax sp. Lineage (GTDB taxonomy): Bacteria > Pseudomonadota > Gammaproteobacteria > Burkholderiales > Burkholderiaceae_C > JANYCG01. The sequence goes on along the minus strand of JANNYX010000226.1, from coordinate 825 downwards.
GACCCAGCTGCGCCGCCGCGTTGGTGGTGCGGGCCAGCAGGGCGTCGTGCATCAAGAAGGGCACGCCATCGCGGCTTAATTTCACGTCGCATTCGAACATGCGGTAGCCGTGTTGCGCGCCGAGCCGAAAGGCGGCGAGGGTGTTCTCCGGCGCCAGTTTGCCGGCGCCGCGGTGGGCAATCCAGAGCGGGTAAGGCCAGGCTAGCGACATGACAAAAACATTCGAGAAAAATTTGTCCCCTCGGGGGGCAGCGCAGTACACGAAGTGGCAAGCGTGGGGGTCATATCCGTTTGCCAGACGTGGCGTCAAACCAATGCAGCCGGTCGGTGCGCGGGGTGACGTGGAAGGTGCTGCCAATCGCCGGCGGCTTGTGTTGCTCGTCGATGCGCACAATCACCTGTTCACCGCCTGCGTCATTCAGGCGGCCATACATCAGGCGTTCGGCGCCCAGAGTTTCAATGGCTTCGGTCAGGATGGCCCAGCCGGTCGCCGAGACGTCCAGGTGTTCGGGGCGGATGCCCAAAATCGCTCCGGCGGACCCACCGTTCTCCTGGTTGGGCGCGTTTTTGAGCAGGTTCATCGGTGGTGACCCGATGAAACTTGCGACAAAGGTGGTCGCGGGGCGGGCGTACACCTCTTCCGGTGTGCCGAATTGCTCCATGCGCCCGGCGTTCATCACGATCATGCGTTCGGCCAGCGTCATGGCCTCGACCTGGTCGTGGGTAACGAAAAGTGAGGTGATGCCCAACTCGCGGTGCAGCTTCTGGATTTCAGCCGCGTCTGCGCGCGCAGCTTGGCGTCGAGGTTCGACAGCGGCTCGTCAA
>JANNYX010000225.1:0-1699 GCA_031410295.1 Rhodoferax sp. | reverse complement strand
TTGAACTTTGCCCTGCGGCAGGGAAATTTCCACGGAACGGTCGCCGTGGCGGATTTTCCTGCAGACGATGAAATCAAGCGCATGGCGCGCTGCGGCCTTGGCAATCCACTGGGCCGATTCTTCGTCGGGTCCGACCAAAAGCGCCTGTTGCCGGTGCGAGGCGATCAAGTCCGCCAGCAGCGGTGCAGCGCTAAGCACCACAGCCTTTTTGGCCGGCACCGCCTCCTGCAACGTGGCCACCCGGTGCAGGTGCGGGTCGACGGTGATCACCGCGTCAAAAAGACCGGCGAGAAAGTCCCCAACGACGCGCTGGCTGACGGCCTCGCCGCAGTGGAAGGCGATGTCCTGGCGCATGTAGGCAAGGTAGGGCGCGACCAGCGTGAGGTGTGTGGCGCCGAGCGTGCGTGCTGTGCCTGCAACCAGCAGCAAGGCGAGCAGTTTTTCATTCGGCTGGCTTAGCGTGCGCAGCAAGGCGACCCGCGCCGGCAGGCGCTCGGGCAGGCGCAGTTTGAGCTCGCCATCGGGGAAACGGTGGCATTCAACGCGGGCCAGCGCCATGCCGGCGGCAGATGCGATTCGGGTAGCGCTATCTGTTTCGTCTTCGAAATAAAGCAGCATTTCAGGAGCATCAGAGGCATCAGGGACGGCAAGGACCATTAAAACTCCACGAAAACGTGCGGCACATCGCTCGGGCTGCCGATCTTGAAACCGCTGGCTTTGGCGCAAGCCTGGCGGGCGAACTCGAGGTCAGAGGCGATGCCGGCGTGGATGCGGTACAAGACGCTGCCCGTGGCCACCTCTTCGCCGAGTTTGCACAACAAATCCACCCCCGCATTTTGAACTTTCGGCGCGCCGGCCAGGCGGGCGATGCGCGCAAGCTGCAGGTTGTCGATGTCGCACACCACACCGGCGCGCGGGGCGCAGACCTCAAAACTGAGCGTGCCCAGCGCCGGATGGTTGTGGTCAAAAGATTTGCTGCCCTGGGCCCGGATGATGTCGTTCATGCGCGCCAGGGCGCGGCCGGAATCAAGGATGTCCCGGGCAATGGCAAAACCATCGCCGCCCTGCACGTCAGGGCTGCATTCGATCAGGCGTCCGGCCAGGCGCAACGACTTTTGCCGCAGGTCGGCTGGAGCGCGCGGGTCATTTTCCAGCACCCGCATGACATCGCGCGCCTCCAGCACCGGGCCAATGCCAAAACCGATCGGCTGGCGCCCGTCGGTGATGACAACATCGAGCGAGAGGTTCATGCGTCTGGCGACATATTCAAACAGCCGCCGCAGGCGCTGCGCGTCGGGCATGGAACGCACCTTGGCGGTGGGTCCGATGGGAATGTCCAGCACCAGGTGGTTGGAACCGGCGGCGATTTTTTTCGACAGGATGGAGGCCACCATCTGCGCCGGTGAATCGAGCGACAAAGGGCGCTCGACCGATATCAGCACGTCGTCGGCCGGCGAGAGGTTGGCGCTGCCGCCCCAGGCCAGGCAGCCGCGGTGCTTGCGCACAATTTCCTCTAGCTGCTCAAACGGCAGTTCGACATTGGCCAGCACCTCCATGGTGTCGGCGGTGCCCGCCGGCGACGTGATCGCGCGCGACGAGGTTTTGGGGCACAACATGCCGTGCGCTGCAACGATGGGCACCACCAGCATCGAGGTGCGGTTGCCGGGAATGCCGCCAATGCAGTGTTTGTCCACCACCA
>JANNYX010000224.1:0-10401 GCA_031410295.1 Rhodoferax sp. | reverse complement strand
GCTCGGCCACATCGACGTGTTCACAGCCGCCGTAATAACGTTTGCCGGGGTAACCCTCGGCATATCTGTTGGTGAGCTGGGTGCCCTGCGCGGCCATCACGGCGGGCGAGGCGTAGTTTTCGCTGGCGATCAGCTCGATGTGCTGCTCTTGGCGGGCGTTTTCAGCCTCGACGGCGGCAAAAATCTCGGGGTCGGTGTGTTCGATCAGGTGCTTGCGGTTGTACATGGCAGTCCTTATAGACATCGGGCCTGTGCGTCAAAACGCTGGCGTTCTGGCGCAAAGGGCTGCCCAGGCAAACGGCTGAACGCTGGCTTCAAAAAAAGCAGCGGTGCGCTTCCCAGTGGTATCCCACGTCGGCCCGTCAGTTGTTGAGAACTTCGGGCCTATCGCCAGTTGCACACGCGCGGATTTTAGCCCAGAGATGCCAAAATTGGCGGTGCTGGCCGTGCAGTGGCGGCCGTTTGCGCCTTTGCCTGCACCTTCGGCTGGCCTCTCTTGGAGCCCGCCACGGCTTTGAGCCGGCCATGTTCAGCCATCACTTTTGCGGCATAACCGCCGTCGTCTTCAAGGTTGGCGGCGCCCACATAGAAGCGCAGCCCGGCTTCAATCGAGCCGGCGCGGGCGATGCAGTCTTGCAGCACTTTGACGCCCACGCGCAAGTTGGTCACCGGGTCAAAGGCGGCGAGTTTGCCGCCAAAACCCTCGTATTTGTCGCTGTGCACCTGCGTCATTACCTGCATCAAACCTTGCGCGCCCACCGCGCTTTGGGCGAACGGGTTAAAGCCAGATTCAACCGCCATCACCGCCAGAATCAGCGTCGGGTCAAGTTTGACGCGTTGGCCCAGCTCAAAAGCTTCTGCCACCAGGGCGCTCACCGGCTCCGGCGCCACGCGGTATTTTTTGCTCAGCCAGTAGGCCAGCGCCGCTTGTTGTTTGGGCAAATCCTGCGGGTCGGTGGCGGTGGCGCGGTCAACGGCCTCAGGCAGCGCCTCAAGGGCGTCGAAGGCGGGCGGCAACTGGCGCGTTTTGAGCCAGCCGATGAGATGCGTCTCGCCGATTTCACGCAACTCGGGTTTCGCCAATAACGCAATGGCGCTGAAAATCACGGCCAGGCCAATCAAGGCAAAACCGTTTTGGGTGAATTCAAAAACACCACGGGTGGTGTTGGCGGCGGCCAAACGCAGCGTTTGGCTGATTTGGCGGAGGTTTCCAGGCGCTGTCATAACTCTTCCTTCTTGGGCGCAGTGGCGGGCGGGTGCGGCTTTTGGCTGCGGTTCCGACAGGCACTTCGTTTGGGTTGGTACGCTTTCAGTTTGGGATGTCGTTGAAGGTCGGTCAGACGGGACACCGTGAACGCAGACTGAATATGCCGAATCGGCAGCGGGTTCGGGTTAACCCCAGATTTTCTGGAGTTGGTTTGATTTTAAAGGCCTGCTTATGCAAATTAGAGAATAAAAATTAGGTTCAATATACTATTTAAGTCTAATTTTTTGATTTGTAAACCACGCCGCAGGTGCCTAGACTTACCTTGTCTGTTGGAAACACAGGCACCATGTCGGCAGTAGCCAGTCCCCCACCGCAAGGTGGTGTTGATAAAGCGGCCCCGGCAACACCTGGTGGCAATCTCTTGCTGCCTGCACCGCGAGACGTTAATCTCTCCGGTGCGAACCATGACGGCATGGGCCTAGAGCCAGCCGCCGAGCCCGGAAAAATCGGCCTTGTGCCGGATTCTCCGGGCTTTCTTTTGGCCTAAATTTGTGAAACCTCATAATTCATTGAATAAAATGATGTTTAGGCCGTCTAGTAATATACGTTATTTGCTATATAAATAATAGTAATATTTAGATGTTAATTTATTTTAAATGCGTATTGAACGCATTTTATCGTCTATTTTTGAACGCTTAATGGATTCCATTGAACAGACTCACCCGGTTTCAGAAGTTTCGCCGTAGCACACCTTCGCCACTCGATCTCTCCCTGTCGGAAAAACCGGCTGACCCCACGCGCCGCCGCCAGATTTTGCTTTTTTCAATTTGACGCTGAACCAAACCAGCCTTGATTCACCGACAAAACCGTCGGCAAGAACCACGAACTGAGTGCGCTTAATCCGGCGGTGCCGTTCTTGCGCAACCTGAACACGCTTCGCCAAGTCAAAATCAAACCGCGTCTGGCGTTTGAGAGTAGCCGCCAAGTGGAGTCAGCGCGCCCGGCGGAAGATGGCGCTCAACGGACATGCGCCAGGTTTTTGCGACCACGGGTTTGCCAATCCGGGTCAATTAGCGGCGAAAATGCGCCTTCCCATAAAACGCGCTGCCCAATTCCCGACCTGACCCGCTCCCCAAAACCGCCGCCGGATCCAGCCACCTACCGGCGGCCGGCCGAAACCAATTTTTCACTATTTGCCCCTGACCCACCGTGACGACGACTCTGACCAAAAAACACAACAATATTCAGGCGCTTGACGCGCTTACCGGCGGTGCGTTTACCGCAGCCACATCGGGCGAGCGCGCGTCAAGGGTGCGCGACTGGCTGGCCAAAGGGCCAAGGCCGGAAGAAATCGCCGAGGTGTTCAAGGAGCTCAGCGGCCGCGACAAGGGTGCTGCCAAACCGCTGCGGGAAAAACTCGACGAGCAAAAACGCGCCAAAAACCAGGAGGCGATTGCCGTCGAATGGGCCGGCAAGGCGCAGGCGCTTCTGAACGTTCCCAAACTGAACATTGCCGACGCCCTGGCTTGGCAGCGTGATGCCGCCAAGGCGGGGGCGCCTTTGTCCAAAGAACCGCTGAACACTTTGAAAAGCAGTTTGGCCGAGCGCGTCAAGGTGATTGAGGACCTGCAACACCGCGTCCAGGTGCAACGCGAGGCGGCGGTGCTGTTGGCCCAGCGCATCGAGGTGTTGTCGATGAAGCCCTGGCGCGATGCGCAAGCGGTGTGGGAGGCCCTGCGTGTTGACGTCAACCACTGGCAGGCGCAGGCCGACGCCCTGCAGGCGGACGCCAATTGGCCCAGCGTCGAGGTCAAGTTTCCGCCCTTGCTGGACGCTTCGCGCGCACAGCTGCTGGTGGTCTGGGACGCGTTTCAAAGCGCTCTGGGGCAAGCCGTGGCGGCCAATGATGACCTGCAGGCGCCGCTGCCGCCGGTGCCGGTGTGGGCCGACGAGCTGCGCCTGGGCCGCGGCGTGCCAGCTGAAGCTGCGCCAAAGCCAGCGAAGCCGAAGGTCGACCCGGAAGTGCGGGCACAGGCGCAGGCCGCCGTGCGCGAGGTCTTGTCAAAGCTGGAACTTGAAATCAACGAAGGCCATGGCAAAGCCAGTGCCGGTGCGGCCAATGCCTTGCGCAATGCCCTCAAGGAACATGGCCGGTTGATTGGCGACAAGCTTGAGGCACAAGTCAACGCCGCCCTGGGCGCGGCTACCGAGCTCGAGGGCTGGCAACGCTGGCGTGCCGACCAGTTGCGCGAAGAACTGGTCAACAAGGCCGAGACCCTGCTCAAGCGTGAGCCCGGGCATGAGCTTGGCGGGCGCAAAATGCAGGAGAACCTGCGCACCTTGCGCGAGCAGTGGAAACAGACCGACCAAGGTGGCGTGCCGAATCACGGCCTTTGGAAACGTTTTGACGAGGCCTGCAACCAGGCCTACAAAGTGGTCGAAGCCTGGCTGGAGAAAATCAAGACGCAGGCGGTGGAGCACCGGGCTGAGCGCCTGGCCCTGATTGAGGAAGTGAAAACCTGGGCCGCTGCCAACAGCACGGCGCTGGACGACGACTGGAAGGGCTTCAACCGCATCCTGCATCAGTTTGGCGACCGTTGGCGCGAGGCCGGGCACCTGGGCGAAAAAGACTTTGCTCAGATTCAGCCGTTGTGGCTGGCTGCCATCAGCGCTGCCGCCCTGCCGCTTGAGGCATTGCAAAAAGTCAGTGTGGAACGGCGCGAGGCGATGATCGCAGAAGCCCAGGTGCTGGGCGCGGCGCCGATGTTGCGGGTTGACGCCGTCAAATCATTGCAGCAGCGCTGGCAAGCCGAAGCGCACACCGTGCCGCTGGAGCGGCGCTTCGAGCAAAAACTCTGGGACGCCTTCAGGAAACCGATTGACGACGCCTTCAACCGCAAGACGGCGGAACGCGAAAAGGCCACAGCCGATTTGAGCGCGCGCGATCGCATCGTGATTGATGCAGCCAGGGCGCTGGATGCGGCCAATTCCTCGGGCAATGCGCAGGCTATCCGCGCGGCCATGGCGGCGCTGGATGCGGCACTGCGAGGGCAGGCCCAGGCCCAGGCCGCCGTCACGGCCGTTTCACCGCCCGTTCTTGAAACCTCACAAGAAAATGGCGATAAGGCCGTCGAAAATAAAGCAAATGATGCTATTTATAATATAGCAAACGCCGTGATTGAGCCAGTTGCCCCAGGTGCTGGACCCGCGGACAACGCAGCGGTGGCGACTGAAGAAAACGCCGTCGTCGAAACACAGGAAACGGCTGACACCGCGACGCCACCCGTGGCGCCGCCGCCACCACCAGCACCGCGCAAGCCGGTGATCGCGGTGCGCGGTGACGATCGCCCCGGCATGCGAAAAGCCGAGCCAGCTGCACCCGCACGCGCTGGCAAGTTCGGCGATCGCAAAGACAGTGCGCGCCCGGACCGGTTCGCTGCGGGTGATCGTGGTGAGCGCTCGGGCCGTGGCGGCTTTGGCGACAGACCAGATCGCATGGGAGGCCGCGATGCGGCCAGCGGGAATGACCGATTCGACGCGCCGCGCCTGGGCGACGCCGCCTTTCGCGCGCAACGCGACGCCCTGGAGAACGCACAGGCGGCGTTGAAAAAACTCGCGTCCCAGGCGCATGGCGAAGCCATTGTGCAGCTGTTGTCGGCCTGGGAAGCGCGCGAGCCGGCGCAGGTGCCGCCCCTTGCGGCGCTTGGCCAAGCGGCCAACGCGGCCGCGCGCAGCGCTTGGGTGCAGGCGCTTGGCCAGGCGCCTGCGGCGCCTGATGACACGGCGTTATTGCGCCTGGAAATGGCCTCAGAACTGCCCACACCCGCCGAACATCTGAACGCGCGGCGGGCACTGCAATTGCAGTTGCTCACCAGGCGCAACGACCCTGCGCCCGCCCAGACCTGGGCGCGCGACGTTGGCGCCGTGTTGGCCATCCCCTTCGAAGCTACGCACGGCAAACGGTTACAAAACGTGTTAAAAGTCCTGCTGCGTAAATGAACTGAAACAAACAGGCCCACAGGCCCGGGAATCAGGAATGGGTTCAGGGACGGATTCAGACATCGATTCAATCGACAATTTGCTCAGGCGCCTTGAGCAGCTCAACCAGGTGGGTGTTTCGCTCTCCCAGGAGCGCGACATCACGCGCTTGCTGGAGAGCATATTGCTGGCGGCAAAAACCATCACCCACGCCGATGGTGGCACGCTGTACCGCACCATGGAGGACGGCCGTGCCCTTCGCTTCGAGATCCTGCGCACGGATTCCCTGAGCATCGCCATGGGCGGCACCTCCGGCGCGGCGATGAATTTCCCCAATGTGCCGCTGGTCAACGCGCAGGGCGTGCCCAACGATTCGCTGGTCGCCGCCTATGCCGCGATCCATGGCCAGACGGTGAACATCAAGGACGCCTACGCTGAGGCCGATTTCGATTTCTCCGGCACCCGCGGCTTTGACCAGCTCACCGGCTACCGTTCGCAGTCTTTTCTGGCGGTACCGATGAAGGACCACGAAGGGGAGGTGATTGGCGTGCTGCAACTGATCAACGCCATCGACCCCGATTCGGGCCAAGTCAAAGAGTTTTCATCGGCTGACCAGCACCTTGCGGAATCGATGGCTTCGCAAGCGGCCATCGCGCTGACCAACCGGCTCTTGATGACGCAACTTGAAGGGCTTTTTGAATCCTTCATCAACCTGATCAACCTGGCCATTGACGAAAAATCGCGTTACACCGGCGACCATTGCCAGCGCGTGCCGGCGCTCACCATGATGCTGGCCGAGGCCGTCAACGATACCGATGAAGGTCCGCTGGCCTCGTTCTTCATGACCGACCAGGATCGCCACGAATTGAAAATCGCCGGCTTGTTGCACGACTGCGGCAAGGTCACAACGCCGGTGCATGTGGTTGACAAAGCGACCAAACTGCACACCCTGTTTGACCGGATCGCACTGATTGACACCCGTTTTGAAGTACTCAAACGCGATCGTGAAATTGAGGACTTAAGGCGCCAGTTGGCCCTGCGTGCGCCCAAAGACGCCGTCGCTGAGGCCCTCATCCTGGCGAACACCCGGGAAGAAATTCGCCAGCTCGACGACGAGCGTGAATTCATCCGCATGGCCAACATTGGCTCTGAATCCATGGCGGTGGCAGCGATGGACCGGGTCCGCGACATAGGCTTGCGGCATACCTGGCGCGGCGCCGATGGCCTGGAGCAGGATTTTCTGACCGCCGATGAGCTGGAAAACCTGACCATTCGTTCGGGCACACTCACACAAGCTGAACGCAGCATCATCAACCACCACATCGTCGCCACCATCAAGATGCTGGAGCAGTTGCCGTGGCCCAAACACCTTAAACGGGTGCCAGAGTACGCCGGCGGCCACCATGAACGCATGGACGGCAAAGGTTACCCCAAGGGCCTCACCCGCGGGCAGATGTCCGTGCAGGCGCGTGCCATGGGCATTGCCGATATTTTTGAGGCCCTGACAGCGAAAGACCGGCCCTACAAACCCGGAATGAAGCTGTCGCAGGCGATGGGGATCATGTACAAGTTCAAAATGAACGGACACATTGATCCCGACCTGTTTGATATTTTTGTTGAGAAGGGCGTTTACAGGGACTATGCAGTGCAGTTTCTGGACCCTTGGCAAATCGACGAGGTGGACACCTCACAGTGGCAGACTTGAACCGGTCCCGGTCATGGTTTTGAGGCACGGTAAAAGAAGTTGTCAAAAAGCGGCATCAGTGTCGGGAAATCGGCCGAAAAGCGCCTGCGGTTGACGAAGTAAGCCTCGCAGGCCACGGCAAAAAACTCGGGCAAAGAGTGCGCGGCGTAAGGGTCCAGCCAGGGCTGCGCCGCGCCAAATCGATCGGCCAGAATGGCTTGCTCGCGAAACGATTCAAACGCGGTTTGCAGGATTGATTTCCAGACATGGCGGGCCTGCCTGTCACTGGCCGCGCCCATGAAACCCGCGGGCAGGGGCGGGCAGCCGTCGGCGGCGCCAAATCGCATGTCGATCTTGTGGGCGAATTCGTGAATCACCAGGTTCATGCCAAGCTGCGCCGATTGGCCAGCTTCGGCCACGTCTTTCCAATTCAGGGTGACCGGCCCGCGTTCCATCGCCTCGCCGGACAACGCCTCCCGGTAGTGGTGGACCACGCCGGCCTCATCGGTGACCGCGCGCCGGGCCAGCATTTCGGCAGGATGAACCACGATGCCGACAAAATCGGCATACCAAGCCAGCGCCTGGGTTGCCGGCGCGATGTGGAGCAGTGGCAGGCAGGCTTGGGCAGCGATGGACATGGCCATAAAGTCGGTGATCACCAGACCTTGCGTGCCATGGAACTCCTTTTGTCTCAGAAAGCGCAGGCTGAGTTCGCGCAGGCGCGTCCTCGCGGGCGCATCGAGATGCATCAGAAATTCATAGTGGGCGAGCACCGTCTGCCAGATGGCATCGGTTTGGCGATCAACGCCCGCCTGACCCAGTCCCCGACGCAGCGGCCAAATTGAACCGAGCCAGCGGCGCATAGTGTGCCGTGCGCGCCTCAGGCTTGGGCCGGCAGAATGCGGGAAGTCTCCGCAGGACCTGCGAGCGGGATCGTCAGGCGCAAAACCTGCGCCCGCGGCGGTTGCGCCGCGAGGTCCCAATCACTGAGCACATGGCGCTGCGAGCCACCTTCAAGCAAGTGCGTTCGGGGCTTGTGGGTGTGCCCGTGCAGCAGGTGACGAGCCCCTGTTTGCGCGAGCAACGCAAGGCTGGCGCCTTCGTCAACGTCGGCGTATTGCGTCATGGCGCGTTTGCGCGCCTGGCTTTGTTCGCGCAGCTGGCGCGCCAGCTGGCGCCGCTCGGTCAGGGGCCTGGCAAGAAACGCCGACTGCCAATCCGCGGAGCGGACCGTTTTGCGGAACTGCTGGTAGTCAAGATCTGCCAGGCACAAGGCATCACCATGGCTCAACACCCAGCGTTCGGCGGGCAACTGCAACACACAAGGGTCGTCAAGCAAGCTGACACCGTTTGCCGTGCAAAATTGTTCACCCACCAGAAAGTCGCGGTTGCCATGCATGAAAAACAGAGCTAGGCGCATGGAGGCATCTTTAAGGACAGCAGCGCATTCAGCCTCAAAAGACAAAGGCCCTGGCCTTTCAACCGAAGCTGCGTCGTCGCCAATCCAGACCTCAAACAGGTCACCCAGAATGAACACAGCGTCAGCGCGGGTTGTTTGCAGGTAATCGCGCCAGGTCGAAAACGTCTGCGGCTCGCTCGCCTGCATGTGCAGATCGGAAATAAAATCAATCACCCGCCAGTGAGGCGGGGCTTGAATCAGCGGATGCTCAGAGGGCAACGGCTTTCTCTAGAACGACATCGACATTGGGCACGTCGTCGTGATGACCTTTGCGACCGGTTTTGACGGCTTCAATTTTGTCAACGATATCGTTGCCGGAGACGATTTTGCCAAACACGGCGTAACCCCAGCCCTGCTGCGAGATGGCGGTGTGGTTGAGGAAACCGTTGTCGGAGGCGTTGATGAAGAATTGCGCCGTGGCGGAATGCGGGTCGCTGGTGCGCGCCATTGCCACGGTGTATTTGTTGTTCTTGAGGCCATTGTCGGCTTCGTTGTTGATGGGTGCGTCGCCGCGCTTCTCTTTCATACCGGGCTCCATGCCGCCACCTTGCACCATGAATCCGGGGATGACCCGGTGGAAGATGGTGTTGTTGTAGTGGCCTTTGCCGACATAACTCAAGAAATTGGCGACCGACTTGGGCGCCTTCACGGCATCGAGTTCCAACGTGATGACCCCAAAATTCGTAATGTGGAGTTCGACTTGCGGGTTGCTCATGCTTATTTCACCATGGTTGCGGATTGGATGACAACGGGCGTTTTGGGCACGTCCGTCGGGAAAGGGCCGCCCGCGCCGGTGGGCGTCAAGCGGATCTTGTTGACCACATCCATGCCGCTGACAATTTTGCCAAACACGGTGTAGCCAAACAATTGGGGTGCGTTGACCAGGTTGGCGCGCGGGGTGTTTTCATACACCCGGCCCTGGTATTCGAATTTGGGTACCGGGTCACCGGGCGGGATCAAGGTTGGGTCAAGAAAGGCGTTGTCCTTGACATTGATGAAAAACTGCGCGGTGGCCGAATGCGGGTCACTGGTGCGGGCCATGGCGAGTGTGCCTATGACGTTTTTCTGCCCGCCTTTTTCAAGTGCCTCGCGGCCCTCGTGCACGACCGGCGGGCGGCCTTTTTTTTCAGTGTATTTGGCATCGAAACCACCGCCCTGGACCATGAAGTTTTCAATCACCCGGTGAAAAATGCTGCCGTCGTAATGTTTGTCCCTCACATACTGCAAGAAATTTTCCACTGTCTTGGGCGCTTTGTCTGGAAAGACCTCCACGACAAAATCGCCCGCCGTAGTGGCGAATTTCACCTGAGGCGCGGTCTGGGCAAACGCAGGACTTGCCAATAAAGAACTGGCAAAGAATCCGAGCAGCATGGCAAGACTCCGCGTCACAACTGTTGGTTTGAATGCGACAGCGCAAAAATTCATGGCGTGTTTCCTTTGGGTGCAATCGGCGACGATGCGGATGGTGTGGCGGGCGCAGCGGTTGAACTGGTTGCCGCGGAGCTGCCCGTGACCTGTTGAATCAATCGAATTTTTGGCGACAGCGCCGCGTTGCTGCCATCGAGTTGCAGTGCGCGCCCGTAAGCGTTGGCTGCAAGGCGGGCGTAGACGTCGCCGAGATTTTCATGCGCCGTGGCGTAATTTGGATTGGTTCGGATCGCCATTTCCAGTGAGGCGCGGGCTTTCTCGATGTCGTTGCGCGACGCGTAGATGGCGGCCAGGTTGTTGTGCGGCTCGGGCAATTCAGGAAAATCTTCAGTGAGGCTCTTGAAGGTGGTCAAGGCGTCATCACCCTTGCCGGTTTCACGCTGGATCATTCCCTTGAGAAACCGCATTTGCGGGTCACGCGGGCGGTTCGCCAGATATTTGTCCGCCAACGTCATGGCGTCGACCATGCGGCCCGAACGCATCAGGGCGCTGACATCGTCGTAGTCGTCGGCAAGGGCTGGCAAAGTGGCGCCCAAAGCCGCCATCAAAACAAACAGTCGGGCACTGCGGGTCAAAGTCCGGGGCTTGAGTCTTGAATGGGAGGAGTGGGTCATGAGTCCGCAATTTTCGCGGCTTGAACCCCGC
>JANNYX010000223.1:0-5291 GCA_031410295.1 Rhodoferax sp. | reverse complement strand
CCGAGGCGGCATCACACAGGCCCACCGTGCGGCCATTCCACGGGCTTTGCACGGTGACGCTTAGGCGCCCGGCGTTCCACGCGCTGTTCGACTCTCTGGTGGCGGCGTCGTTGTCCGCCGCGCCCACGGCGACAGGGGCGCCAAGCGCGGCGAATTCGTCCAGCGTCACCGCCACCGGGCTGAACGCCGTGGCCGGTTTGCTCTGCAAAAAGCCGAAGTTTTTCGCCAGTTCATCCGCCACCAGGTGGCGCAGGCTCCAGTCGTTGGCCAGCATCACCAGGCGGATGCCGTCGAGCGCGCGCTCGGGGCTGCATTGCATCGGCAGGTCGCCGGTGATGCAGGCCACTTCGGCTTCAAAATCAATGCCCCAGGTCTCAGAAGCGAAGGGCGCGTCCTGGCACGGGCCCAGAAAATCATCGCTGCCACCCTGGTACATGAGCGGCTCGGTGTAGTAGTTGGCCGGCACCGGGGCGTGGCGGGCCAGGCGCACCAACTCGACGTGGTTGAGGTAGGCCGAGCCGTCGACCCACTGGTAAGCCCGTGGCAGCGGCGCCATGCACATGGCGGGGTCAAAAGGGAAAGCGTGGCGCGTTTTGCCCGTGCCCGAGCTGCCGTCGCCGCCCCGGTTCAGCGCGTCATACAGATCCTGCAATTGCGGCGAGATGAAGTTCCAGTCGTCCAGCAGCTGCTGCATGCGGTCGGCAATGCCGGTCGCATAATGGGCCGTCGCCAAATCGCGCGACACCACCACCAGTTGGCCATCCCGTGAACCGTCTTTGTAAGTTGCCAATTTCATGTCAAAAATTCTCGCACAGGAACAGCTCGGGGAACAGCTCGGATGACGCGGCGACGTCCGCGTCGTCTGAACCCAGGGCACACACGTTGATCGGTCATTGACCCCATGCGCCCGCCAAGCCCCAACCCTCTTCCCACGCCGCGCCCCGGCCCAAACCCTGTCGGCCTGCCGCCCAAAGTGCTGGCGGGTCTGGCCGCCGGCGTGGTGATCGCCCATGCCGTGGTGCTGCAACTGGCTGGCAACGCCATGGAGGCGCAGTCGCCGCTCTTGACGCGGCCCTTCATCACGCGGGCGGTGGCCGTGAGCCGCACTGCGCCCAACGCCGCTCCTGACACCACAACCAAGGCGACCGCGACCAGCCCAACCGCGCTGGCCGCGGCGCCCGCTGCGGCCACCACTGCAGCACCTCCCGCTGCGCCGCCGCGCCCTCGCAAACGCGTGGTGACGCAGCTTGACGCCCAAGCCCTCGCTGGCGCTTCCGCACAGCAAAATTCTGCGCTACCACCGTTGGACACGGCGCCGACCGCCCCTCCTTCTGTCCCTGAATCCGCAGCGCCCACGCCAACCGAAGCCGCGGCGGCGGTTGCTCTCGAACCCGCCGCCAGCGCCGCAGCGCCCGCCGTTTCAGCGGATCCGGTGACGCTCGCAGCTGCGCCTTCATCGGGTCCAGCACCGGGGCCGCCCTCCGCTTCTGCGCCCGCCCCAACTTCCGCCCCACCTTCCGCATCAACGCCCGCATCACCGCCCGCATCACCGCCTGCAACGCCAACAGCGACGCCGTCAGCGGCCAAACCCCCAGCGGCGGCGGTGGCATTCACCGTGCCCGGTTCGGTGCGCCTGCGTTACAAAACCGTGGCGCAGGTCGGCGGTTTGAACTGGGACGTCAGCGGCGAGTTGTTGTGGCTGCAAGACGGCACCAGCTACAACGCACGCCTGCAATGGACGCTGTTCGGCGTCAGCAAAGTGCTCACCAGCACCGGCCGCATCGGTAGCGACGGCCTGTTGCCGACACGTTTCGGCGACAAGTTCAGGTCCTCCGAGGTGGCGGCGCATTTTGAGCGCGACAAACAAAAGGTTGTGTTCAGCGCCAACACGCCGGAGTTGCCGCTTTTGGCCGGCATGCAGGACCAGCTCAGCGTGTTTGTGCAAATGGGCGCCATGCTGGGCGCCGCGCCGGCCAAATTTCCGCGCGGCACCCAGCTGGCGTTTGAAACCGTCGGGCCGCGCGCCGCCGACACCTGGGTGTTTGTGGTGGACGCTGAAGAAAAACTCAGTCTGCCCGGCGGCGAGATGGCCACGCTCAAGCTGGTGCGTGGCGCGCGGCGCGAATTCGACCAAACTGCCGAGCTCTGGCTGGCGCCAAGTTTGGGTTATTTGCCGGTGCGCCTCAAAATTTCTGAACGAAATGGTGATTTTGTTGACCAACAGTGGCGTTCTTCCGAGACACCCTGATTGTTTTTCACCGCTAAACCCTGTTAGGCTTCGATCACCGACTTGAAAAGTTGCAAACGGCACTCAAATCAAATCCATGCAAACCCTTTACGATTCTGAGACCTATTCCGTGACGCACATGCTGGCCAATGCGGTGCTGGTGGAAGGCGCTGGCGCTGCCGACGCTGCGCTGCCCACCCACGATGCCCTGGCACAGAACGCCTTGCCCATGTTGGCGCGCCATGGCTTTGAGATCGTCGACAAACGCTCTGGCAAAGAGGTTTACCTGGACGGCTCCTGGGCCGAATTGTTCCAGCAGCACATTTCCGCCTGGCAGCTCAAAACGCCGACGCAGGAAGAGGTCGAAGACACACTGGAGCAGTACGCCGAACTGGCGCAAAACCCGGTCGTGGTGCACTGAACCCTGCCTGCGGGCCGCTTGGCACAGCCTGAAACGCCGAGTTTTTCACAGGCATGCGTCAAATTGGCCAAAGGCCGACGAATAATATCGATAGTTTGCTACTATTTTTGTAGCATTCTCGGTCTGATAACCGTATTCTCCTGCTCCGCCTACAACCCGGCAGTGAACTCGACACTGGACGCGGCACAAAACTCGGTACTTAACCCGACCCATACCCCGACTAACAACCCGTCACCTAACCCGACGCAGACCCCGGCGCCAAGCCCGTCACAGAACCCGCGCTTAGCGGCCCTCACGATTCAGGCGCGTCTGGCGGCTTTGTTGCCCGCCGACGCCCTTTTGCTCGGCGAACAACACGATAACCCGGACCATCAGCGCATAGCGCGGGAGGTGGTGCAGGCGCTCTCGGCCAGCGGCCAGCTCGCCGCCGTGGTGATCGAAATGGCGGCGCAGGGGAATTCGAGCGCCCATCTGGCCGCAAGCGCCACTGAAGATGCGGTGAAAAACGCCTTGAATTGGGACGACAAAGCCTGGCCCTGGTCAGTCTATGCTGGCCCAATTCTGGCCGCTGTACGGGCCGGTGTTCCGGTAGTGGGCGCCAACTTGCCGCGTGCTCAATTGCGCGCGGCGATGGCCGACTCAACGCTGGACCAGCGCCTGAACGCCGACGCCCTGAAGCGCCAAAACCAGTTGATCCGTGAGGGCCACTGCGACCTCTTGCCCGAAAGCCAGATCACGCCCATGACCCGCGTCCAGATCGCCCGCGATGTGGCGATGGCGGGGGTAATCAGTGAAGAAGTCAAAAAGGCGGCCACCCATGCGGTCGCCAAGATGGTTGATGGGGCGGCCAATGGGGCGGTAGCGGGGACAGTCGGGGGGACGCAGGGCGGCGTGGTCACGGCGGCCGAGCCAAGACCTAAAACAGTGCTGCTGATCGCTGGCAGCGGCCACGTTGACACGGCGCTGGCGGTGCCGCGGCACTTGCCCCCCGGCGTCACGTCCAGGTCGGTGTTGCTGTCGGCGAATCGGCCAGGAAGTGCCGCAACCAAGGCCGACGGTTTTGACGCCGTCTGGCCGACCGGGGCCACGCCAGACAAAGACTATTGCGCGCAGTTGAAGAAGAATTTGGGGCAATAGAGCGGAAGTGGTCGGCCCGCGCGGCGGCAAGGAGGACCGATGCTCACGCCAAGGAGATTTGACGCGACTTCAGCGTTCCGACAACCGGATGCTCAGCCTGCGGACTTCGCAGGTCTTAGTGAGCGAAAAGAAGGCGGGCGGGCGATGCTGTTCTGCCAGCGCGCACATGCGGGGGTAGGTGGCGCACAGGATGCTGGCCGTTTTTGTCGCTGACAAACCACCCTGCGAGAACACGAACATGTGCAGTTTGGCGTCCACCACCGCGCGCAGCTCGTTGGCGCGGTAGCGGATGCGCTGGTCGCGCGTGACGATCAGCCAGCCATGGCTGTGGGCGGCCCGCAGCCAGTCTTCGTCCGGAGCGTCTTGCGCAAAACGCTGGTGGTGCGCCACAAAGGGAATATTGGCCGCCTCAAGTGCCACGCCCAGCTTGTTGCTCCAGGCGCAGCGGTCAATGAACAGCGTGAAACCGGAGATGCTGCCCTCGCAAAGCCCGCAGGTCTTCAGGCAGCAAGCCGGTGCTCAAAGCGCACGGCTTCGGCAATGTCGGCCGCCGAGACGTGGAAGTCTTCGGCCATTTCGTCAAACGAATCCCCCGCCAGAAAGCGGTCGTTGATGACTTGCGTGGTCACGCCAGCCTTCAGCAGCACCGGGCGGCCAAAAGCGATGCGCGGGTCCAGCGCCACGCTGCGCGGCTGCTCGGCGTCAGCCGACTGCCGTGTGTACGGAAACAGCCGAATGGGGCCGCCCTTGGCATCGCGGTCAATGCGCAGCAGACCCGCCTCCAGCTCGCCGCGCAGGGCGGTCTGGCCTTCGCGCGACACGTTGATGAGCCCGGCCTTTTGCACAAACAGGTCAATGCCATTGGTCAAAAAATCCTGCGCGACCAGTGCGCGACTGACGCCCAACTGGTCAGACACATAACGCAGGCTGCGCCGCACCTTGGGCATATCGATGCGGTGCACGCGGCGGATGGCAGCCAGCACATGCAGCTCGCAAAGGTTGGTGAAAGAGACCAGCCGGTTTTTTGAATCAGCCGCCGCAATCAGCGGCTGATACTTGCGCTCAATGCCATTTTGGGACGTGTACCGCTGCCCAAAGGCCCAGGTTTTCACAGTCGCTGGGGGCAGCGAGAGAATCGCAGCGGCTTCGGCGGCTCGATAGGCAGGCTGGTCGGCGTGTTGCATGGCGGCAGTGAAGAAAAGCTCCTGAAAAACCCGTTGCTGGACAGGCCTCGGATTGTATGACTTACCGATCAATATTCGCCGTTTTGGGTAGTCCGGCGCAGCGTTTGACGCGCCAGCTGTGGAGAAACAGCTCAGCCGCGCAAATCCACATCCAGCCGCGCCCAGGCGTCGATCTCGACTTTGAGCTCGGGGAACACCAGCGCGCTGACGGCAACCAGCGTCGAACACGGGTAATGCGCTTGCCCAGCCGCGCCAAAAAAATCGCGACGCGCGCGGCCGACTTCTTCGCGGTCTTTGATGTCGGTCACGTAGACCACGGTTT